>CAZTQF010000521.1:0-2869 GCA_964615255.1 uncultured candidatus Brocadiaceae bacterium
TTGGGGGGTCGGCGCCTGGATGGGAGCGCAACCGAACGAAGCGATGCAGCAGCTCGCGAAGCTCGCGGGCAGCTACGAGACCAGCGGCGAGATGACCATGGCGCCCGGCATGCCGATGACGGCCATCACGGGCACCGACAAGTGGGAGATGGTCTTCGGCGGCGTCGCGATGCACGGCCGCACCGACGGTAAGGCCGCTGGATCACCCGACGCCTACGAGTCGCACGCGCTCTGGGGCTGGGACCCGCACGACCAGTGCATGAACACCGTCTTCGTCGACAGCATGGGCCAGGTCGGCCAGATGCAGTGCCGCTGGTTCGACGGCAAGCTGATCAGCACCATGGCCGGCACCCAGATGGGCCAGCCGACGACGCAGCGCTACATCATCTACGTCGACGCCGAGGGGCGCGCCGAGCGCTGCACGGGTCACGTGACGTTCGGCGCCATGGACCCGTTCCTGAGCTTCCGCGCGGCGTACCGGCGTACGTAGCGGCGGGCGCTGCTCGCCGGGCTGGCTTGACGAGGTTCGGCGCGTGCCCGACGCTAGGGCGGCTGGCCGCATGCGGCGACCGGCCTTCTCTCTCGCCGGAGGCGTCATGCTCTCGATGCTCACCCGCAGCGCGGCGCTCGGCGTCGCCTTGGCTGCGTGCTCGTCCTCGCCATGTCAGGGACCGGGTCTGCCCAACCCGACGTTCTCGGCCGCCGAGGTCTTCACCGTCGTGAGCACGGTCGGGGCCGGTAGCCACGGCCGCGCGCTGATGATCGACGGCTACCTGGCGCTGCCCCGAACCGGCGTCGGCGTGTCGCTCTACGACGTCTCGGACCCCTACAGCCCGTCGCTGTTCTCGTCGCTCAGCGGCATGGGGTTGGCCGAGCCTCACACCTACGCGCAGACGACGCGCTTCGGTGGCCGGCACGTGCTCTTCGTGCGCGGCTCGGGTCTCGGCGGCACCGGCTTCGGCATCTACGACTTCACCGACTCGTCCGCGCCCGTGCAGCGGGCGACCTTCACGGTGCCCGGCATCCAGGGCGGCTACGCGACCGGGATGTTCTGGTTCTTCGTCCAGGGAGAGGTCGTCTACTGCCCGGCCGGCAGCCTCGGCCTCTACATCGTCGACATCACGGATCCGAGCGCGCCGTTCGTCAAGAACCACGTCCCGAAGAGCGCGCTCGGCGGCTTCAACACGGTGCTGGCCTGGGCGGTCGGCAACCGGCTCGTGCTCGCCAACAGCGACGGCGGCTCGGGCTACGCGCTCTGTGACATCGGCCACCCCGGCCACCCGGTGGTCATCCACTCGTCGCCGACGACCCCGATCCCGTACAGCGCCACGGTGAACGGCGGCCAGCTGGTGGTCTCGGCGGTCAGCAACTGCATCAGCTGCCCGGGCGGCAACGCCGGCTCGTTCTCGATGCACGACATCGCCACGCCCGGGTTCCCCGCGACGGCGAGCGTCGGGCTGCCGTCGCGCGGCGCGTCGGCGGCGGTCCAGGACCAGTTCGTGCACGTCGCGGCGTCGACGACCTACCTGAAGCTGTCGCAGCAGCAGCCGACGCCCGCGGTGATCGGTCAGACCGTCAACCCGACGTCGGGCGGCGACATCGACTGGGTCACGCCCATCGGCAACATGGTCGCGCTCGGCGACGACCAGGGCGGCGCGACGAAGCTGGTGCCGCACCAGGCGGGGCCTGACGTCACCGGCCCTTCGGTGACCATGGTCGTCCCGGCAGACGGCGCGGTGGACCAGCCGACCACGACGCGCGTGGGCGTCACGACGTCGGACATGGTCGACATCGACTCCCTCGACGTCTCGACGTTCTTCGTCCGCCCGCTCGGCGGCGCGCCGATCGCGGGGTCGTTCTCGTGCCAGATGGGGATCGTGAACTTCGCGCCCGAGCGCGCGCTGCAGGCGAACACGACCTACGAGGTCGTGATCCCTGCGGGCGGGATGCGCGACTGGAGCGGCAACGCGACCCCGGTGACGTTCTCGAGCCTGTTCTCGACGGGTGCCGCGATCCACGCCGTCTCCGTCAGCGCCCAGCCGACGTCGCCGGTGGTCGTCGGTCAGGTCGCGTCCTTCGGCGTCGCCGCCAGCCAGGGGCAAGGCCCGCTGAGCTACTCGTGGGACTTCGGCGACGGCACGCCGCCGACGGCGTTCTCGACCTCGCCCTCGGCGCAGCACGTCTACAGCGCCCCCGGACACTACGCCGCGCAGGTCACCGTCTTGAGCGGCGCCGCGACGAGCGCGTCGTCGACGCTGCAGACCGTGCACAGACCGCTGACGGCTGCTGCGCCGACGCGCTCCAGCACCATCCAGCGGACGACCGCCGGGCTGGTCGTCTGCGTCAACGCCGACAACGACTCGATCACGGCGATCGACGCGGTCGGCCTGCAGAAGGTCTTCGAGGCCGCGTCCGGTGCGCGGCCGCGCACGCTCGCCGAAGCGCCGGACGGTAGCCTCTGGGTCGCGTGCGAGGGGGACGCGACCGTTTGCGTGCACGACGGGCTGACCGGCGCTCTGCTGGCGACGCTGCCCATGCCGATCGGCTCCGCGCCCTACGGCGTCGTGTTCCGGCCGGACGGCGCCGCGGGCTACGTCAGCCTGCGCGCGCGCGGGGAGGTCGTCGAAGTCGATCCGGCGGCGAGGTCCGTCGTCGCGCAGCTGCCCGTCGGATCCGAGCCCAAGGGGCTCGCCGTCACCGCGGATTCGCAGCAGGTGCTCGTGACGCGGTTCTTGTCCGGCGCGACCGGCGAAGTTCGCCGGCTCACGACGTCGCCGTTCGCGCTCGCAGGCGCGGTGACGCTCGCGGTGGACGCTGGGCCGGACACGGAGAACAGCGGCCGCGGCGTGCCGAACTATCTCAGCTCGGT
>CAZTQF010000522.1:0-2859 GCA_964615255.1 uncultured candidatus Brocadiaceae bacterium
CCCAGCAGCGCAGCGAACCAGGGGCCGCGGCGGTGCACCGCGCCCGCGGCGGCCGCGACGGCGAGCGTGAGGCCCGGCAGCGCGAGATAGAGGTAGCGGTCCGCCGCGGCGATCGAGGATGCCGGATAGGCCGTGTTGAACGGCAGCAGCGCGATCAAGAACGCGAGCACGCCCGCGCCGACGGCGCGCGACTTCGGCCAAAGCGCGAGCGTGACGCCCGCCGCCATCGCCACGACCAGCGCTGCCGTGCCCGGGACCAATGCGGCACGAAACGCCTCCAGCGTCTCCACCTCGGGGTAGAGCACGTTCAGGCCTAAAGGCCACACCGCCGTGCCGAGATAGTGCAGGAACGCGCCCGGGACCTGGGCGAGCCGCTCCAGCGGGTCGGCAGCGGCGAGCGTGCCCTGCGCGGCGGCGACCTGCTGGTGCATGAGCGCCAGGCACACGGCCACGCCCAGCGACAGCGATGCCGCCGCGAACCGCCGGCGCCCGCCCCCGGTCCACAGCGCGACGCCGAACGCGAGCAGCGGCGTGACGACGGCGGTCGCGTTGGCCAGCATGGCGGCCGCGGTGCACGCAGCGACGCCGAGCGCGCCGACGGCCCGCGCCGACCGCCCGGACCGCGCGGTCAGCAGGAGCGCCCAGAAGACGAACACCGCTGACAGGACGACCTTACGGCTGCTCACCCACGCGACCGACTCGGCCAGCGCCGGGTGGACGACGAACAGCCCCGCGGCGACGTGCGCGGTCAGCCGCGCGACGCCGAGCGTCGTCAGCAGCCGGACCAGCAACACCGCCGCGATCACGTGCAGCAGCAGCGCGTGCACGTGCGGCAGCAGCGGCGCGTCGCCGGCCAGCGCGAAGTCGAGCCACAGCGAGGTGTGCGCGACCGGCAGATAGGCGTTGGCGATCGGACCGGCCCAGACGGCGCCGAGGCCGCGCGCGAACTCGGGGTTGTCGGGACCGAAGAAGAAGTTGTCGTCGAACTGCAGCAGCTCGGCGCCCAGCGCCGCAGGCAGATACGTGATCAGCGCCAACAGCGTCATGGCCAACCAGGTCGGCCACCGCGGCGCGGGCGTTTCGTGGGGATCGGGGCGCGCGTTCATCAGAGGGGCCCGACACGTTACCAACGCGGCGCGGCGTCCGCTTGCCTTCGGCGAGAACGCGCGCGAGCATGGCGCCGTGCTCGCCGCCTACGCCGCCCGCCACCTCGCCAGCGCCGATGAAGGCCTCGCGGCGTCGCTGCAGGCCCGCGGACGCGAGGTCTGGCCGCTGCGGCGCCGCGGCGCTGCGCTCGGACACGCGGTCACGGTGTCCCGCGCGCTGCTCTCGCCGCGCGCCGAAGCCCAGCGTTGGCGGGCCGCCGAGCCGGTGTACCTGCCCGGCGTGCTCGGCGACCTCGAGGAGACCTGGGGCGAGCAGATCCGCAGCGGCCTCGAGATGTTCGACCGCCTGCGCGCCGGCGACTCCGAGCTGCTCGACGAGCTCGAGGACCGCCTGAGCGACGACGATTGGCTCCGCTACGCCGGCAGCACCGTCGACCGCGACGACCCGCGCGAGCTCGAGCGCGTCTTCGTCGACGCCGAGGTCGAGGGACAGGCCGTCGCGACCGACCTGTGGGCCAAGCTCGCGTGGATCACCGAGGACGAGTCCGACCGCTCGCTGCGGATCCGGTTCTCCAACGGCCTCGACCAGCTCGAGGAGTGGATGACGACGAGCGACCACACGGCCAGCTGGGTCGACCGCTTCGCGCTGCACGCCTTTCCCGAGTGTCGCGCCGTCCTCGGCTGTGCTTCGCTGCGGCGACGGCTCGACCGCCTGATCACGCGCCCGCACCGCCTGTCCGAGCGCATCCTCTACAGCAACGCGCCGGGCGGCGGCGCCGTCTTCCACCACGACGCGGAGCCCGGCCAGCTCGGGGTCGTCTTCTCGCAGCTGCAGGGGCGCACGGCTTGGTTCACGCTCTCCAAGCGGCGGCTCGCGCGGCTGCTGGCAGACTTCGGCTGGCAGGACGCCCGGGCCGGCATGCAGGCGCTCGACCGGGCGAGCGAGGCCGACTTGCTGGACGTCTTGAACCGCGACGAGGGCTTCGCGCGCGCGCTCGCGGCCCACGGCGCGCTGTTCGTGCTGCGCGCCGGAGACGCGGTCCTGCTCCCCTCGCACGGCCCCGACGACGTGGCCTGGCACAGCGTCGTGGCGATCGGCGACCAGCCCAGCCTCGCGCACTCCTATGGCCTGTTCGCGCGCGGGCCCGACTACGACGTCGCCGGCGATCCGTGGCTCGCCCCCGGTCGCGAGGCTAGCATCCCGGGATGAGCGCACCCCAGAGCGCCCTCGAGCAGCACCTCCGTCTGTGGGCGGCCGCCTACGGATCGGATCTGGCCGTGCCCGAAGGCCACGCTGCGCCGCGCGCCGCGGCGGCCGCGGCGCCACCCATGCCGGCGCCGCCTCTCCGAGAAGATGCCGCGCCCGAGCGCTCGCCCCGACCAACACCCGGCGAGACCGGACATTTTACACAGGCCGCCGACTCTTCGCAGGCCGCCGAAAAGGAGCCCGAGGCTTCGCCCGGTCTCGGGGCGACCGCGAGCGCCGCAGCCGGCGAGTCGGAGCGAGAGCGCGAATTGCAGGCGCTGAAAGAAGAGGTCCTCCCCTGCGTCCGGTGCAAGCTGCACAGCAACCGGCGCGCGACCGTCTTCGGCGAAGGCAGCCCGGCGGCGCGCGTGATGTTCGTCGGTGAGGCGCCCGGCGCCAAAGAAGACCAGTCGGGCCGCCCCTTCGTCGGCCCTGCAGGCCAGCTCCTCGACCGCATCCTGAATGGAGCCATGGGCTTGCGGCGAGAGGACGTGTTCATCGCCAACG
>CAZTQF010000523.1:0-2855 GCA_964615255.1 uncultured candidatus Brocadiaceae bacterium
CGGGCCTCGGGCGCGTCGGGCCCGAGCAGGTTGCGCTGCGAGCCCTTGTGGCTGAACGGCTGGTCGAACGCGATCACCGCGTAGCAGAGCACGGAGAAGTCGGGCCGGCACGGCTGCCGGTCGACGGGGTCCTGGGCGCTCGGGTCGCCGCCGTCGTGGTGCACGCTGACGCTCGAGGCGAGGTGGCCGCCCGCTGAGAAGCCGAGCACGCCGACGCGCGCGGGGTCGACGCGCCACGCGGCGGCGTTGGCGCGCACGACCCGCAGCGCGCGCTGGGCGTCCTGCAGCGGCGCTGGGTGGCCGTAGTCCTTGCCGCGGTGGCGGTAGTCGAGCACCGCGGCCGTGACCCCGATCGAGTTGAGCCACGCGGCGATCTGCTCGCCCTCGTGGCCCATGGCGAGGTGGCCGTAGCCGCCGCCCGGACAGACCACGACCGCCGGCGTGACCGCCTGCGCCGCGGCGCGCCACACCAGGAGCTTCGGCTGGTCCTTGGCCGCGTCGCCGAGCGCGCCCGGGGCGCCGCTGGGCCACAGCAGGACCTCGGTGGGGCGCTGCGCTGCGGCGCAGAGCGTGACAGAGAGCGCGCAGAGCGCGGCGACGAGGTGGCGGGCGTTCACGCTGCGAGCGTAGCGGGCGACGTCGCTTGGTCCGTCGGCTCAGCGGGCTTTCTGCTCCACGCGTCCGCCGAGGTCGAGCGGCTGGATCCAGACGTTGCGGAACCGGACCTGGTTGTGGTGGCCCTGCAGCTTGATCGGTCCGGGTGCTGGCCCCTCCTGCTGGCCTGCGCCCGTCTTGCGCGGCATGGCGACGTCGTCGTGGACGAGGCGGCCGTTGTGAAGCACGGTGATCCGCGCGTCCTCCGTCTTCTGGTCGCCGTCCCAGCGCGCCGCCCGGAACACGATGTGGAACGACTGCCACGCGCCAGGCTCCTTGCACACCAGCACGTCCGGCTTCTTGAAGCGGTAGATGCTCGCGCAGTAGCTGGCCTTGTAGTCCTCAGCAGCGACGCCGTGCGCGTCGCTGATCTGGACCTCATAGCGCTTTTGGATGTAGACGCCCGAGTTGCCGCGCGTCTCGGGGTTGCCGCCTTCGACGACGTTGGTCGCGAACTCCAGGTGCATGCGGAAGTCCTGGTAGGTGTCGGGCGTGACGACGCTGTCCCACTTGGGCGAAGCGGTCAGGACGCCGTCCGCGAACGTCCAAAGGTGTTCGCCGTCCGGGTCCTCGGCGACCATGCGAGAGCCGGTCGGTCCGACCAGCTGGACGGCGTCAGCGGGCCTGCGGCCTGGCTCGTCGCCGCCGCCGAAGCCCCGGGTCGTCGTGGCGGGGGCGTGTCGGAGCGCGAAGTCGACGAGCGCCTGGCTCTCGAACCAGCCTCGCCACATGTCGTGGCCGCGCCCCGCGGGCACCTCCAGCGTCATGACGCCGCCGAGCGCCTCGTAGCGCTGCCGCAGCGCGGCCGAGTTCGCTTCGAGCGGCACCACGCGGTCCGCGTCGCCGTGGATGTGATGGATCGGCACCCCGGCCGCAGCCAGCGGGGCGACGCGGCCGACGGGGTTGTGTTCGTCCAGCGCGTCTCGGAGCGCGGCCGCGCTCATCTCGAACGCCCCGCTGGCGCGGTCGAGCCCGGGGTAGCTCCGCAGGTCGCAGACGGGGTAGATGCCGGCGATCGCGGCGACCTGCTCGGGATGCTGGACGGCCCAAGAGTAGAGCATCAGCCCGCCGCGGCTCCTCGCGAGCAGCACCGGGCGCGGCGCGAAGCCGCGCTCGCGCACGAGGGCGTCGTGGAACTCCTCGTAGACGGCGACGCCCGCCGGGCTGCCGTAGGACTCCCCGACGTCGACGCCAGCGATCGCGACGCCTCGAGCGAGGAAGCGTTCGAACATCCACGCCTCCGCCTTGGAGGGCAGGTTCGGCAGCGTCGGGGCATACCAGACCCAGGGTTGAGGTGTCCTGCGGAGTTCGTCAGGCGGCGCGATCACGAAGGCGACGTGCGCCCCGGCGGGCCCGTCCAACGAGAACGTCTCCCCAGGCAGCGGCAGCTGCTTCGGCGTCACGTCCGGAGACTGCGCGGGGAGCGCGAAGCTCACCGCGAGCGAGCAGAGCAGGGCCCGGGTCGTCATGGCGTGATCCTAGCGCGCCGGACCCCAGATGCGCTCCAGCAGCGCGTGGCCCTTCGGATCGACCTCCGCGAGCTCGGCGCGCACGAACGGGAAGAAGTCGTTGCGGTAGAAGAACGCCTCGGTCGCCTCCGCGAAGTACTCCTTGTGGTCGGTCATCGCGTAGTGGCGCACGCGGCGTCCGGTGTGCGCGAGCACGCCCTCGTAGGTCCGCGCGGCGCGCGCGGCGCGGTAGGCCTCGACCACGCGCGCGTCGTCAAAGCCGAGCACCTGGTCGTGGTAGGCGTGCGCCAGCTCGTGCAGCACGACCGCCGGGTGCTTGAGCATCTGGGCTCTCGAGAGGAGCGCGCGGGCGCGCGGGATGTGCACCTTCTTGGCGAGGCGCAGGTCATAGCCGCGGCGCTCGAGCCAGCCACGGCTGGGGTGATACTGCATGTTGGCGAGCTCTGGGTGCTCTCGCTCGATCCAGATGCCGAGCGTGCGCAGCTTCGCGAGCGGCTGCTTCGGCACCAGCACCGAGATGCGCTCGAGGTGGTTGGCGAGCATCGACAGGGCGCGCCCTCCCTGCTCGGCGTGCGGGCCGACCAGCAGCGCGGGGTCGACGTGCACCTCGAATCCGTGCAGGTCGCGGACGACCGGATCGGGGCCGGGCGGCCTCGCTTCGATCGCCGTGACCTGCCAGCGGCCCGCGCGGCCTTTGCCATTATTTCCGAACGGGTCGAACGCAGCCTCTTC
>CAZTQF010000524.1:0-2851 GCA_964615255.1 uncultured candidatus Brocadiaceae bacterium
ACCCGCTGATGATGGCGGTGGCGCGCGCCTCGATGCCGATCGCCCGGCACCGGCCGTGCGTCGTGCGCATGGAGTACAAGCCGACCGGAAAGATCGAGCGCACGATCCTGATCGCCGGCAAGGGCCTGACCTACGACACCGGCGGCGCCGACCTCAAGGTCAACGGCGTGATGGCCGGCATGAGCCGCGACAAGGGCGGCGCTGCGGCGGCTGCGGGCGTCGTGCTCGCCGCCGCCAAGCTCAAGCTCAAGGGCGTGCATCTGATCGCCGAGCTCGGCTGCGTGCGCAACAGCATCGGCGCCGACGCCTTCGTCGCCGACGAGATCATCAAGAGCCACGCGGGCTGCCGGGTGCGCATCGGCAACACCGACGCCGAAGGGCGCCTCGTGCTCGCAGACCTGCTCTCGCACCTGCGCGTGACCGGCAAGAAGGCCAAGAACCCCGAGCTGTTCACGGTCGCGACGCTGACCGGCCACGCCGGCCGCGCCGTGGGCCCCTACAACATCGCGCTCGACAACGGCCCCGCCCACGAGCGGTTCACGTCGGAGTCGCTGAGCGAGGCCGGCGAGCTGCTGGGCGACCCCTTCGAGGTCTCGCGGCTACGCAGAGAGGACTACGCGTTCGTCGCGCCGCGCACGCGTGCCGACGACGTGCTGCAGTGCAACAACGCCGCCAGCTCCGCGACGCCGCGCGGCCACCAGTTCCCGGCGGCGTTCCTGGTGCTCGCCGCCGGGCTCGCCGCGCACGGCGTGGACAGCGACCGGCCGATGCCGTTCACGCACATCGACATCGGCGGCAGCGGCTGCGAGGGCGGCGACTGGCAGCACGGCAAGCCCTCAGGCAGGCCCGTAGTGGCGATGCTCGCCGCGCTCTGCGGCGCCAACCCGCCCGCCTGAGGCGCAAGCTGCCCGGCCTAGCCGGGCTGCCCGACCTGGTCGGGCTACCCTGCTAGGCCTTGGGCGCGTTGGCCTCGAGCCACGCCTTGACCGCTGGCTCGGCCGCTGCGGCCGCGAGGATCTCGGCCTTGCGGCCGTCCCAGAGCGGCTGCAGCCCGCAGGCGGGCAGGATCCTCGCGCCGAGCCGCGCGAACGGGCTGTTCGGCGGCGACTGCCGGAAGATCTCCGAGATCAGCCGCGCGTGCTCGAGCGGCACCTTGCTGCCGAGGTCGCGCAAGACGCACATGCTGGAGCCGAGCGCCCAGAAACCCGGCTGCCAGCGGGTCTCGGCGAGCGCGGCGCCCTGCAGCCACTGGGCCACGAAGCGGGCGCCGTAGAGCCGCTCCTTCGGCATCCCGCCGGTCGACGTGATCACGACGGCGGCGTGCTGCGCGAGCGCGTCGGCGTAGCGGTGCCAGAAGGGCCCGTCGCCGACGGCCGGCTTCTGTCCCGCCGCGCCGCCGACCAGCGGCCACAGGTCCGCCATCAGCTTGAGCAGCAGGTCACCGTGCTCGTGGTGCGCCCCCTCCGCGACCGCGGTCCCGACGCGGGCGCCCTGCGCGCAGTCCGTCACGCGCAGCTCGATCCGGCGCCGGTCGCCGTCGATCTTCAGCTCCCCGGTGACCAGCAGCGTGTTGGCGCGCTCGTTCTCGGGCATCTGCTCGAGCAGCTGCTCATCGGGCCAGGGGCGGCCGAGCACGGCCCAGCCGCCGTGCTTGGCCATCGAGAGCCCCGCCGTGCCGCGGTGCTCGGTGGTCAGCCAGAGCTGCTCGGCGAACCAGAGCGGCAGGCTACGCGTCGCGCGGCCGACCTCTTCTTCCTGCGCCTGCTCGAGCTTGGGCTGGCCGTCGAGCGCCAGCGCGAGCAGCACGACGTGCTTGTGACCGGGCTGCTTGGGCGGCAGCAGCCACGAAGGATCGCCGAGGCCTGCGTACCACACGGGCCGGTCCATGCGCAGCACGTCGACCTGCGGGTTGGCCGGCGGCGCCGGTGGCGGCGGCAGCGTCGCCAGCCGCAGCCGGTCGAACTCCGCCGTGAACGGCTGCAGCTCGTTGCCGATCGCGTGGCCGTAGAACACGTGCATCTGGTGCAGGAGCTCCTCGCCCGCGACGTGGTCCTGCTTGCCGCGGTAGTGGTGCAGCAGCGCGATCCCCGTCTGCGGGTGGTGCTTGCCCGGCTCGAACCGCGGCAGGACGAGCTCCTCGAGCAGGTCGTTCTTGCCGGCCTGCAGCAGGTCGTTGGAGATCATCACCAGGCTGTCGCTGCGCACGTCGTCGCGCTCCAGCACCCCAAGGTAGAGCTCCCTGGCCCGGTCGAGCTCGTCGGCGAGGGCGTGGAGCCGCGCCCGGAACAGGTGCGGCCGCCAGGCTCCTTCGAGGGCCATCAACTTCTCGACCTCGGCCGGATAGCCGTCGTCGCCGACGCGGCGATGCCGCACCTGGAGGTAACCGTGGACGGCGTCGGGGTAGTTGGGGTCGGCCTCGAGCGCCTGCATCAGGAACGCCTCGCACTTGTCGAGCTCGCCCTGCTTCTCCTGCAGCATGCCCAGTCCGACGTAGCCGGCAGGTGACCCCGGACGACGCTGCAGGAGCTCGTGGAGGGTGCTCTCGGCGAGGTCCAGCTCGCCGCTGTCGCGCTGCACGACCGCGAGCACGGTCAGCGCGCGCTCCAGGTTGTTCTTGTCGATCACCGTCAGCCGGTTGGCGGCGGCGATGAGGTCATCGGCGAAGCCCTCGCGCAGCCCCTGCATGATGACGGCCGTCAGGCGGTCCGGGTCGTTCTCGCTCGCCTTGACGAGATCGGGCAGGACCTTGGTCCGGAACTCTTCCCGCTCGATCCGGATCGGGCGGCCTTGGGGGTCGACGCCCTGGACGTGGGTCGACGGCGCGTTGGGTTGTTCGTTCGACATGGCGTGC
>CAZTQF010000525.1:0-2849 GCA_964615255.1 uncultured candidatus Brocadiaceae bacterium
GGCCGAACGCCAGCGCGCCGGCCGCCATGAAGTGGAAGCGCTCCCCACCGAGCGCGATGCCCAGGAGGCCCGCGCACGCGCCGACGGGCGCGTGCAGCAGGACGCGCCACGCGTCGCTGCCGACGAGGGTGAGCAGCAGCGCGTTGACGGCGAACGCCGAGGCTCCCTGCCAGGCGGCCCGCTGCGCGCGCGCGCGCGCCGCCTTGCCCGCGGCGTCGAACCGGTGACGGGACGATGACCACGCCGCGCGCAGCCGCGCCTGCTCGACCTCGGGCAGGGCGAGGAACCACGGGTCCAGCTCCCGCTCGTCTAGGTCGGCTTCGTCGTCGACGGCGAACTCCGGCGACGCGGGACCGGTCGCCTCGGTGACAAATGGCTCGCTCAGCTCTTCGCGCGCCGCGTCGGCGCGAGCCCGGCGGCGGCGCCCCCGCTGGATCCGGCGCTGCACCGCGGCGGTCAGGCTGCTCGCCGTGCCCGACGCCGCGATCTCCTCGCGCAGCGCCGCCAGCGCACGCTCCGCCTCCTCGTCGGCCAACGCCTCGGCCAGCGGACGGGACGGGGCTGCGCCCAAGAGCCCGGAAAGAGCGCCGTCGTCACGACGCGGCGCAGCCTCCCCGAGATGCTCGCCCGGGCGCGACGTTCGCTGCGCTCTTGTCAGGGGCGCCCAGTCGTCGTCCGGTGGCGAGGAGTCGCGAGCCATACCCGGTCCATCGACCCCGCGGCAGAGCCTGCTGGCCCGACGCGCGCCCGGCCCATCGCAGCGCGGCTTGCGCCGCGGCTGACGGCCCGGGATCGTGCGCCCATGAACAACTCCCTGCGCGGCGTGGCCGCTGGGCTGCTGGGCGTGGCCGCCAGCTGCTCGTTCCACACGACCGCGACCCAATGGCACGGGCTGCGCGACGAGACCGGACGGCCGGTGTTCGCGAAGACCTCGACCAACGTCGGCTTCAACCTGCTCGTGCTGCTCCCGCTGTTCGGCAACACCACGCTCGACGCCATGATCGATGAGGTGAGCGGGGAGATCGCGGCGCAGGGCGGCGACCGGGTGCGGCTGGTCCAGACCGGTGCGGAGAACTACTGGTACGGCTGGTCGCCGTTCACGTGGATCGTGACGCCGGTCGTCACCGAGGTCGTCATGGAGTACGAGCCTTCTGCCGAAGCCCTGCAAGCGGCGACCCAGGAGGCCGCCGCGCAGCAGCAGCGGCACGCGGCGCGCGCGCGCCGCGACAACAGCCACGTGATCCCCGCCCGGCGATAGCGATCGCCGGGGGTTGGCGCGCGCCGCAAGGCGCCTACAGTCGGGACGTGATGCACTTCGCCGAGCCTTCCCCGCGCAGGTTCGGGGCGCCGCGACGCGGCTCGCTGTGGGCGACGCTGCTGTTCGTCGCCGCCGCGACCGCTGCGACCGCCGCCAGCCGCCCGTGGCTCCGCGTCCGCTTCGACCGGCTGTTCGGCGAAGTCTTCGGACCGCCCGCGTGGCAGTCGTCGGCCGGCTTCACGTGCCTGTGCACGTCTGCGCTGGTCGCGGTCATGGCCGCCACCGAGACCAGGACGCGCGCGAGCCAGAGCGCCGTGCGGCCCGCGAGCCTGCTGCTCTCCGTCATCATGACCTGCGTCGTCGCGGCGCACCTGCTGCGAGGGCCGGGCATGCTCCGCGGCGTCTCCGCGGCGTGGACCCTCTCCGCGTTCGTCGGCGCAGCGGCGACCGCCGCGCTGGCCGTGGCGTGCGGCGCGCGGCTCAGCGAACACCGCAGGCGCGCGCCTTCGGGGACGCGCCCCACCGGCGCCGGGTAGCGCTCGCTCGCCGCGGGGACCTGTCGTGCCGACGCGCCGCGGTCGCTACGCTCGCGGAGCCATGGCTAGCCTGCTGACCCTCGCCGCGCGCATCGACGCCTGCAACCGCGCCGTCAGCCGCTGTGTCAGCTGGCTGCTGCTGGTGATGGTGCTGGTCGGCGCCTACAACGCGATCGCCCGCTACCTCGAGCGTGACGCGGGGCTGCAGCTGTCCTCGAACGCGCTCTCCGAGCTGCAGTGGTACCTGTTCGGGCTCTCGTTCCTGCTCGGCGCACCCTACGCCCTCAAACAAGGCGCGCACGTCCGCGTCGACGTGCTCTACGCCGGGCTCTCGGAGCGGACGCAGCACGTCATCGACCTCTGCGGAGCCCTGCTGTTCCTGATCCCCGGGTGCGCCTGCGCGGTCTGGTTGAGCGCGGACTTCGTCGCCGCCTCGTGGCACGAAGGCGAGTGGTCGAACGATCCGGGCGGCCTGCCGCGCTACCCGATCAAGCCGGCGGTCCCGCTCGCCTTCGCGCTGCTGCTGCTCCAAGGGGTCTCGGAGGCGATCAAGCGGTGCGCCGTGCTCTGCGGCCACGCGACGACCGACGAGCTGGGTCTCCGCCTGGGCGGCGGCGGAGGCGACGATGAACGCTGACCCGCTGGCGCCGCTGATGTTCGCGGTGCTGTTCTTGCTGCTGTTCGTCGGCTATCCGGTCGCGTTCGTGCTGGGAGGCGTCGCGCTCGTCTTCGGCGCGCTGGCGCTGGTCGGCGACGCCGTCACCCAGGACTACCTGCAGCTGCTGCCCGAGCGCGTGTTCGGGATCATGGCCAACCAGGTGCTGCTCGCGATCCCGTTCTTCATCTTCATGGGGACCATGCTGGAGCGGTCGCGGCTCGCCGAGGACCTGCTGCACACCGTCGGCCTGCTGTTCGGGCGCCGCCCGGGCGGCCTCGCGCTCGCCGTCGTCTTCGTCGGCGCGCTGCTCGCGGCGGCGACCGGCGTGGTCGGCGCGACCGTCGTCGCCATGGGCCTGATCTCCCTGCCGATCATGCGGCGCTACGGCTACCGGGCC
>CAZTQF010000526.1:0-2847 GCA_964615255.1 uncultured candidatus Brocadiaceae bacterium
GTCGGGCGTCTTCTCCGTCCAGGCGTCGGCCGCCGCGCGCGCGATGCGCGCGGCCTCGACGTTGATCTCGCGGACGAGGTGCTCGGCGGCGTAGTCCGCCTGCGAGATCGTCGTGCCGTTGAACGTGTTGGTCTCGATGATGTCGGCGCCGGCCTCGAGGTAGGCGTCGTGCACGCCGCGCACGACGTCAGGCCGGGTCAGGACCAGGATGTCGTTGTTGCCCTGGAGGTCGCTGCCGTGCGCGGCGAAGCGGTCGCCCCGGAAGTCGGCTTCGACGAGCTTGTGACGCTGCAGCATCGTGCCCATCGCGCCGTCGACGATGAGGATGCGACGGGCCATCAGCTCTTCGAGGGCGGCGCGGGTGCCGGGCAGGTTGTTCGGGGTCGCGTTCATGTTGCGGGGCGGTCTGCGGATGCGATGAAGGTGGCCGGCAGGTCGCGGTCCTCGGAGGTCGTCGCGTGCAGCTCGACCTCGACGTGGGTGAGGCCTGCTTCCTCGAGCCAGCCGCGGATGCTGGTCGTGGCGAAGCCCTGCCAGATGACCCCGAGGTCCTTCTGCAGCCACTCACGGTCGCGCTGCGGGCGGTCCTCCGGGGCGGTGAAGTCGACGAGCACCACGCGGCCGCCGGGGCGGACGACGCGTGCGAGCTCGCGGATGGCGTCGCGCGGCGACGGCACGTAGTGCAGCACCATGTGGGCGAGCACGGCGTCGACCTCGCCGTCCTGAAGCGGCAGGTCGGTCGCGGCGCCTCGCCGCAGCTCGACGCGCGACGGGTCGGCCAGCTCGCTGCGCTTGGCTTCGGCGGCGGTCAGCATCGCCTCGGACTGGTCGACGGCGATCACCCGCATGCCGAGCTGCGCCATCTCCATGGCGAGCACGCCGGTGCCGGTGCCGACGTCTGCGATGGTCAGCCCCTGGGGGACGAGGCGGCCGATGGCGCGGGCCCGCTGCAGGTCGTCCTGGAACACCTGCCGGAGCCGGTCCCACTCGGCCCCGAGCGAGTCGAAGAACTCGCGGCTGCCCAGGGTGCGGGCCCTGAGCAGCGCGTCGAGCGCGTCGGCGTCGGCGGCGATCTGCGGGTCGTCGCGCAGCGAGCCGCGGGCCATCAGCCAGCCGTCGCTCCAGGTCCCTTCGCTCGGCGGCGTGAACCGCGAGTAGCAGAACGCTCCGTCGCGCCGCTCGGTCAGCAGGCCGTGCTCTTTCAGGTGCGCAAGATGCCTGGATACAGTGGATTGCGGCAGATCCAGCACCTTCATCAGGTCCGCGACGGACAGCTCTTGGCGCTCGAGGAGCGCGAGCAGGCGCAGCCGGGTGCTGTCGCCCAGGGTCTTTACGACCCGCTGGAATCCGTCGACGGTCATGAGACTCGGCGAAGTCTATCCAGGTATCCGGATATGTGAATCCCAGAAGCCGGATCCTGCCGCTGCGCCTCGAATGCGCTCTAGCGTATGACTGATTCCTGCGCGTGCGCGCGGTCCCGTGCCATGGGCGTCCTCAGGACGCGCCGCGCTCGACCTGGATGACCTCGACCGGGCAGTCCTCCGCGGCCTGGTCGATATCTTCGGATTGCGGACCGAAGAATCGCGCCGCCTCGGGGCGGACGACGCAGTCCGCGTCATCTTCGACCTGGAAGACATCCGGCGCGATGTCCTGGCAGAGCTTGCAGGAGATGCAGCCCTCCTCGATCCAGATCTTCTTGATGGGGGTTTCGCTCACGGCGTGGTCCCTCGCGGGTCGGGCATCGTGGGCCGCGTTCGACAGGCGGGCAAGTCCGGATCGCGCGCGCGCGTCGATTCCCGCGCGCGTCGGCCGCTTCAGGCGAGGTCGAACAGGAGCGCTTCGACCCGCTCGTCCGCGCGCAGCGCGAGCGTGCCTGCGCCCTCGGTGCACGCGCCGTCCCCAGGTGCCAGCCGCTCCCCGTTGGCCGTCATCGCGCCGCGGATCAGCTGGACCCACGCGCCGCGGCCGTCGTGGACTTCGTGCTGCACTTGGCCGCCAGGCGCCAGCAGGAGCCTGCGTACGACCGCGTCCTGGTGGATGACCGCGCTGCCGTCGCGGCCGTCGGGCGAGATCACGACGACGTCCTCGCCGCCCCGGTCGGCGTCGCTGGGCCGCCACTCGGTGTAGCTCGGCGCCAGCCCCTGCTGCGCCGGCTCGATCCAGATCTGCAGCAGGTGCAGCGGCGCGTCGTCGCGCGGGTTGAACTCCGAGTGCGTGACCCCGGTGCCGGCGCTCATCAGCTGGATCTCGCCGGGCAGCAGCTCGCGGCCGTTGCCCATGCTGTCCCGATGCGCGATCGCGCCCTCGAGGATGTAGCTGAAGATCTCCATGTCGCGGTGCGGGTGCGTCGGGAACCCGCGGCCGGGCTCGACCCGGTCCTGGTTGATGACCCGCAGCGAGCGGTAGCCCATGTGCGCTGGGTCGTAGTAGTTCGCGAAGCTGAACGTGTGGTAGGTGTCGAGCCAGCCGTGGTTGGCGTGGCCCCGGTCGGCGGAGCGTCGGATCGTCAGGTTCATGGTCGATGCGGGAGACGTTGTGCGACGGCGACGCGCCGAACGCAACCCGGACCCGCGCGGGCGCGCTCGCCGCGAGGTGGCGCGCGGCGCCTGCCGCACCGCACAATGTGCGCGTGCGACGCCGTGACGCCTGGTCCCTGGGGGTTCTCCTGAGCTGCGCTGCGTGCGCGGCGCCGACGCCCCGGTTGCCGGGCCGCGCCTTGCCGCCCGGCGCCTCAGGACCCAAACGCTCCGTCGGTGGGGGCCCTTCCTCCTCCTCCGCCGCCGCGGCTGCTGCTGCAGCAGGTGCTGGTGGCGGTGTTGCCGCTCCCTCCACGGACGCCCCTCCTCC
>CAZTQF010000527.1:0-2839 GCA_964615255.1 uncultured candidatus Brocadiaceae bacterium
GCGTCGCCATCGCGCGCGCGATCGTGACCGACCCGGTCGTGATGTTCGCCGACGAGCCGACCGGCAACCTCGACCGCGAGTCCGCGACCGCGACGATGACGCTGCTGCGGCGCCTCGTCGACGAGTTCGGCAAGACCCTGGTGATGGTCACGCACGACCCGCAGGCCGCCAAGCAGGCCGACCGCATCGTCTACCTCGACAAGGGCAAGATCGTGACGGAGGCCGCCCATGCGTGAGCTCTTGGCTTTCTTCCCCTACGTGTTCCGGACGGCGTTCCGAGCCCGCGCCCGCAGCCTGCTGACGGTGCTCGGCGGGACGCTGGCGATGATGCTGTTCGCGTTCGTGCGCACCGTCGACGGCGGCGTCGACGACCTCGCGGAGCGCACCGCGCAGCCGGTGCTGGTGGTGTTCCAGGACAGCCGCTTCTGCCCGCTGACCAGCGAGCTGCCGGTGCGCTACGAGCGCGAGATCCGCAAGATCCACGGCGTGCAGGAGGTCCTGACGACGCTGGTGTTCATCAACTCGTGCCGGTCCAACCTCGACCTGGTCACGCTGCACGGCGTCCCCCACGACCAGCTCGAGGCGCTCTATGACCTCGAGGTCCTCGAAGGCAGCATCGCCGACTGGAAGGGTCGCAGCGACGGCGCGCTGGTCGGCGAACGCCTCGCCGAGCGGCGCCAGCTCCGCGTCGGCGAGCGCGTCAACCTGAGCGAGGTCGACGTGCACGTCAGCGGCATCGTGCGCAGCGACTCGGCGGCGGTCGGCAACCTCGCGTTCGTCTCGTTGGACCAGCTGAGCTTGGCCCGCAAGCGACAGGGGGCGGCGACCCAGTTCCTGGTCAAGGTCGATCCGAACGCCGACCCCGAGGAGATCTCGGCGAAGATCGACGAGCACTTCCGCACCGACGAGGCGCGCACCGACACCAAGGGCATGCAGGCGTTCGTCGCCGCAGCGATCTCCGAGATCACCGAAGTCGTCGACTTCGCGCGCTGGCTGGGCTACTTGGGCGTGCTCGTCGTCGCGCTGGTGGTCGCCAACACCGTGTTCATCAGCGCGGAGTCGCGCATCGGCGAGATGGGCGTGCTCGAGACCGTCGGGATGCAGAAGCCGATGCTGATGGCGCTGATCGCCGGCGAAGGCGTCGGGCTTGGCCTGATCGGCGGCCTGCTGGGCACCGGCCTGGTCTTCGCCATCTTGACGATCTGGCCGGTCACGCTCGGCGTCGAGGGTCACGGCATCGACCTCGCCCCCGACATCCGCATGGTCGCGCAGTGCCTGCTCGCGGCGCTCGTCGTCGGCGTGGTCGCGTCGATCCCGCCGGCGATCGCGGTCGCCCGTCGCCCGCTCTCCCTCAGCGTGAAGGCAAGCTGATGCTCCCGCTCGGATACCTGCTGCGGAACCTGCTGCGCCGCCGCGTGCGCACGCTGGTCACGGTCGGCGGCGTCACCGCGACGACGCTGCTGGTCGTCGCCATGAGCGCGTTCGCCGACGGGATGCGAGAAGCGGCGGTCGGCAACCAGCGCTACGACCGCATGTACCTGCTCGGCTCCTCCGCAGAGGTCGACCTCGTCCGCTCGGTCGTCGCGCGCGGCCTCGCCGACAACGCGGCCGCCGCGGCGCCGGGCGTGCTCGAGGTGGACGGCCTCCGCGCCGCGTCGGTGGAGCTCCACCTGGCTACGCGACGCGGCACCCAGGTAGGCCTCGTCCGCGGGGTGACCGAGGCGGCCTACCTCGTCCACGACCAGGTGACGGTGACCGTCGGGCGCGAACCGCGCGGGCCGAATGAGCTGATGGTCGGCGCGCTGGCGGCTGCCCGCATGGGGTTGACCCCGGACGAGGTCGCTATCGGCCGGACGCTGCCGATCGAGCGCCAGGAGTTCACGATCGTCGGACACTTCGCAGCACCAGGCACGACCTATGAAGCCGAGCTCTGGGCTCGGCTCCCGGACGTGATGCTGGCGACCAAGCGAGAGGACGTCTCCTGCGTCGTGCTCAGGATGAGCGACCAGACGCGCGTAGAGCAGTTCGTGAAGGCCGTGCGGCTGTTCGCCGCCCGCCGCGTGGACCTCGAGATCGACGCGGTCCCCGAGCCCGAGCTGATGAGCCAGCTCGCCAGCAGCCTGACGCCGATCGCCGCGCTGGCGCGGTGGATGGCCGTGATGGCGGTCGTCGCGGGCGCCTTCGCCTGCGCGAACACGATGTTCGCCGCGGTGCTGGCGCGCACGCGAGAGCTCGCGACGCTGCGCGCGCTCGGCTACTCCCCGGTGCAGGTGGCCGTCGGGCTGGTGCAGGAGTCGCTGTTGGTCGCGTTCCTGGGCGGCGCCATCGGCACGCTGATCGCGCTCGGGATCGGAGCGGTCTCGCTGCGCTACCCGATGGGCGCGCTGCTGCTCGAAGCCGACATCTCCAGTCGCGCCGTAGGACTCGGCGCGGCGCTCGTATCCGGCCTGCTCGGCGGCATCGTGCCCGCCGTTCGGGCCGTCCGTATCCCCCTGGTAGAGGCCATCGGAGGCCGCACATGAACCGCAAGAACATCGTATCCCTCGTCCTGCTCACCCTGCTCGCCGCCTGCGGCGGCGACGCGCCCGCGCAGCCGCGCCCCGCCGACGGCGCCGGCGCCGCCGACGCGGCCGCCGGGTTCGCGCTGGCGGCAGACCCCGGCGAAGCGCTGACTGTCGTCGGCGCGAAGCAGGCGGGCCCGTCCGAAGATGTCCTGGTCGTGCAGGGCCGCGTCCAGGACATCACCGAGGGCTTTGCCATCGTCAAGCTGATGGACACGGCGCTGAAGTACTGTGGCGAGGTCCACGCCGAGGGCTGCCAGACGCCCTGGGACTACTGC
>CAZTQF010000528.1:0-2837 GCA_964615255.1 uncultured candidatus Brocadiaceae bacterium
CGAAGCCACCTTCTAAGAAGCGGGTTTCTCCGAACATGAGAGCGGTCGTCAGGCCTCGCGCCTGGCGACCGCTCTTCGTTTGTATCGAGACGGCCAGAAGTCCACCTGCGCCGGCGGATCCGCAAGAGCGGCCCGTCGCCAAGGGCTTGTCACCGCACCGCTAAGGACTCTCGCAGGAGGGGGACGATTGCGATGAGGTGTCTGCTCACAGGCCATCGCTGCCGCCGAACCCGGACGCCGGAGCGCGCGGCCTGCTGGTCGGGGACCGCGGGTCGGAGTCCGTCGAGTTCGCGGTCGTCGCGGTGGTCGTAGCGCTAGGCTGGCTCATCGCCCAACAGTGGCTGCAAACGACGGTCGCAGAGGCCGTGTCGGCGATCGTCGCTCGCATCCACGACCTGCAGGCGTGACCACGTGCGCGGCGCCTGGGTTGCGCTGCGCAATCCCGGCTCCGCTCCCTATCGTCGATGAGGTGCGCCGGCGCCACCGGTGCCCGATGAACCATCGGGGCCTTCGGACAGCGCTTCCGAGCGACCTGCTGGCTTGCGCCTCGCTGGATGGATCCGCGTTTCTGGCGCGCTCCCGCCAGCTGGTTCGAAGGCCCCCTGTGCTGAGCAGTCGCCCTCGCGCCCCTGCTCGGATCGGCTGGCGGCGCGCCCCCACGTGCGGGTTTCGCTGCTGTCGAACGCGTGGCTCGGACCGCGCGGCTCGAGGCTTCGTTCGATCCAAGACCCGCGTCATGAACGCCGGTACTCGGGGCATGGCCACGGCAGAGTCGTGCGCGGAAGCGGCAACTCCGCCCGATTCCGGGCAGACTGTGCGGATGCCGACGCCTGATCACCTGGAGCTGCGGCTCGCGATGCCGGGGTTGCCGGAGCTCGGGTCGCTGGCGCGAGACTTTGCCACGCACGCGCTGCACCTCGCCGACTTCGACGGCGAGGCCGCGACGCGGCTTTGCGAAGCGTTCCTGTCGAGCCTGACGCTCATCGAGCAGACGCTGGCGCGCGAAGGGGACCCGGTGGTCGACCTCGAGATCGTCGCGAAGATCGACGCGGTGGCGCTGGAGTTTCAGGTGCTCGAGCACGGCACCCCGCTCGGCGACGGGCTCACCGAGACAGGGGCCCGGCCCGAGGCCGGCGGCGACATCGCCGAGCGCGTCCGGCCGGTGCCGGCCTTCGACCGGCTATGGTGGGTGCAGAAGGGGGCCGCAGGGTCCGAGCTGCACCTGCGAGTGCACCGACCTCATGAGCGCATCGACGTGCTCGAGGCCGTGCAGCACCGGCTCGAGCACGACCACGCCGAGCACACCGACCTCGCTCCGTCTGAGCAGACCGGCGAATACAAGATCCGCGACTACCGCCCCGAGGACGGCCTCCAGGTCGCGCGGCGGATCTACGAGGCCTATGGCCGCAGCTACGCCAACCCGGACCTCTACGTGCCCGAGCGCATCGAACAGCTCAACCGCGACGGCCGGCTGCGCTCGGTCGTTTGCGAGTCGCCAGCGGGCGACATCGTCGGCCACTACGCGCTCGAGCGACCGGACCTCGGCCCGACGGGCGAGGCGGGCCAGGCCGTCATCGACCACCGCCACCGCGGCCACGGCCTGATGAAGCCGATGCGCGCCGCGGTGGAGCGCGCAGGCGCAGCGCTCGGCCTGCTGGGAATCTGGAGCCAGCCGACGGCGATGCACCCGCTGAGCCAGCGCATGAACCTGAAGTTCGGGTCGGTCCCGACGGCCGTGCAGCTCGGCCTGCTGCCCGCGAGCATGACGCTGCGTGGCGGCGTCGCCGGCGCATCCGCGCGCGACGACGACGGCGGCCGCGGGTCGACCTTCCTCTACTGGCACCCGTTCGATGCAGAGCCGCCGCTCGTCGCCTACGCCCCCGACGCCGTCACTCCCTTGCTCGCAGAGCTCTATGCGGCGCGCGGTCGCGAGGTCACCTTTGGCGGCGAAGGGCGCGGCCCGACGCGCAGCGCAAGCGAAGCCGTCCACTGCCGCTACGCGGGCTCGCTCGGCGTCGCCTGGGTCGTCGTCGACCGCGTCGAGTCGGGCGCGCTGCAGGCTGTGCGCGCGGCGGTCGAGGCGATGTCGGCCGGTGCAGGTGCGGGCGCGGTCTACGTCGACCTGCCGCTGGACGACCCGGGCACGGTCGCCGTCGCCGAGGCCCTGTTGGCAGAAGGCTACCGGTTG
Source organism: uncultured candidatus Brocadiaceae bacterium (assembly GCA_964615255.1). Classification (GTDB taxonomy): domain Bacteria; phylum Planctomycetota; class UBA1135; order UBA1135; family UBA2386. The sequence goes on from CAZTQF010000528.1 coordinate 2,189, forward strand.
GCGGGCATAGCACCCCGCTGCATCGCGCGCGACGACGAGCGCGTCACCGAGGACGCGCTGCGCTTCGCAGCGCCCGCGGCGGCCGTCGACCTCGCCGCCGTCGTGGCCGAGGGGGCGCTCGGCGAGCGGCTGCTGGCGGTGGCGGCGCATTCCTAGCCGACGGGCCGCATCGACGTGTCTGCCGGACAGCTCGCGCCGCACCATGCGCCCGCGACGGCGCGGTGCCCGAACCGGCTGGCGGCGCGCATCCACACGCGGGCTTCGCTGCCGTCGGCCGCATGGCCCGGAGCGCGCGGCTCAGGACTGCGTCCGATCCAAGACGCGCGTCATGGACTCCGCCAGCTCGGCCAACAGCGCGGGCGACTGGATGATCTCGAGGTGTTCGCCACGAAGAGAGTGGAAGTGCACGCCACCTCGGATCGTCGCGCGCCAGTAGTAGCGCAGTCCTCGGTTGGCATGCTCGCTGAAAAACAGATCGGCGGAGCCAGGATACGGCTGGGGTGAGTACGTCGTGGCAATGGCTTCGTAGTAGTCCACGGTCCTGGGGCCTTTGCAGGGCCTCTCCGACGAGGCCGCGTCGCTGGCTGCGACCTCACCCTGCTGCCCGCCCTCTCCCCGCTCTTGACGCCACCCGCCGCCGACGGCGCGG
>CAZTQF010000529.1:0-2830 GCA_964615255.1 uncultured candidatus Brocadiaceae bacterium
CGCGGGGCCCGAGGGGGCCGGCGCGCTCGGGCCGGCGGGGCCGCCGGTCGTCGGGCCCGCAGGGCGCCCGCCGGTGCCGCCGCCGCTGCCGCCGCCCGGCGGAACGACGTCGCCCGGGCCGCGGTACTGGCCGCCGTGGGCGAGGGCAGTGTCGGGCAACATCGCCGCGATGCTCGCGACGGTCAGTCCTGAAAGCAGGATGTTCTTCATCATTGTCTCCTGAGGAAAGCTGCGGCGCACGTGGACGGGTTCAGACACTCGGCCCGCTGGGAACGCCCCGGAACTCTACCGATTCCTGCCGGAGTGCAAAAGCGGGACCACCCACGGATCTCGGCCGGAAAAAGCCCGAGATCGCCAGGGACGGCGCACCTGGGCGGCCGGTGTTACGCGGACGGAACGACAGCGCGCGTTGCGGGCCTACCGGGCGTCGGCTGCCAGCAGCGTGAGAATCTGGCGGTGCACCGCGGGCGCTGCGGCGATCGTGGCGGTGTGCTCGACCTCGAGGTCCCGCAGCGGAAACACGGGCGCCCCCGCCCAGTCGGTGAACCTTAGACCTGCTTCCTGCGCGATGAGGCCTGCGGCGGCGAAGTCCCACACGCGGCCCTGCTGCTGGACGTTGGCGTCGAGGCGTCCCGTCGCGGCGTCGCAGAGCTGCGCGACGGTGCTGCCGAAGGTCCGGATGCGCGCGCCACGCGACTGCAGCGCGGCGAGGAAACCCATGTCCGCCTGGCCTCGAAACCACTGGCAGCCGACGATCGCGCCGTCGTCGAACCGCCCCGGCGGCGCCCGCAGCGGTCGTCGATTCCGGCGCGCTCCCTGTCGGTGCTGCGCCGAGTAGGTGACGCCTTCGGGCAAGCAGTGAACCGCTGCCAAGACCGGTCGCCCGCGGTGGAGCAGCGCGACAGACACCGCGAACGGCGCGAGGCCCCGGGCGAAGTTCGAGGTGCCGTCGATCGGGTCGACGACCCAGACGAAGGCGTGGTCGAGGTCGCGGACGCCGGACTCTTCGCCGAGGAATCCTGCGTCGGGGAGCATGGCTGCGAGCGCGCGCCGGAGGCGTCGCTCGGTGCGGACGTCGACCGCGGTCACGAAGTCGCCGACGCCCTTGCGGCGGACGTGTTCGGAGCGGAGCCGCGACTGGCTGCGCAGCGCCGCGGTCCCGAGGTCTTCGACGAGCTGCTCGAGCGGCCGACGGAGCCTGCGGGCGAGCCGTTCGGCGTCGCGGGCAATAGGAGCGCTCATGAGGCCATCGTGCCGCCGCGGCGTCCGTGACGGAAGGCGGCGATTGGTTCGTGCAGGGGGGCGGTCGTTCGCCTACACCCATGGTCCGGATGGGCGTCGGTCGCGTGGATGTGCAGGTCGCGTGCGGTTGCTGGGTGGCGACGGTCGTCGCCTGCGCGGGGCCCGCAGCCGTCGAGCGCCATGCCTGGCCCGCAGAGGTCGTCGCTGCTCCGCCTGCTCCTAGGTATGCCGAAAATGTCGCGAGCCGCAGCGCTCCCGCCGACCCACCTGCGCCCGACGCGCCGAGCGACGAGACCCTCTCGACGACGGCCGGCGACGACGGGCGCGCGCGGGAGCGTCGGCTGCGAGAGGCCTTCGCGGAGTCGGACCACGCTGCGGCCGCCGCCGCCGACCTGGCGGCGCATCTGGCGGCCGAGGAACGCTTCGAGGAGGCCCTGCACGTGCTCGACCTCGCCTGCTCGCGTGCTCCGGACGCGAGCTTGCGTCTGGCGCGAGCGGGCGTGCTCCGCGACCTCGCGCGCAACGACCTCGCGCTGATAGACCTCGAAGCATATGTGTCGCGCCGCGGCCGCGAAGCGGTCACGCCGGGGACACTGTTCGAGCTGGCGCAGGTCGCGTGGCTGGCCGGAGACCAGGCGGCAGCAGCGCAGGCGCTGCGCGACCTCCGGGCCCGCCACGCCACGGCGTCGTGGTTCGAGGATCATCGCGAGGACGTTCGGGAGTGGTCCGTTCGGATCTCGCGCGAGACTCCTGCGACCGACGCAGGTGAGCTGCGCGACGTCTTCGCGCTGCTCCGGTGCGCGCCGCGGGCCTCGGACCGACTGCGCCTGCTGGAGCGCCTCGCCGCTTCGGGCGCAGACGCGCGCGCGCCGGTGCGGCTGCGCGCGATCGGGGTCGCGTGCGCGGACGAGTCGCCCGCGGTCCGGGCTCGCGCGGTGCAGCTCGCCGGCGACAACGGCGTCGCCGACCGCTTGTTCTGGTTGGCGGCGCTGGAGGATCCGGCCGCGCTCGTGCGTCGCTTCGCCGCGCAGGGTGTGCCGCAGCACGTCACCGACGGCGCGGCGGCGGCGCTGCTCGCCGCGATCGAGCGCGAGCAGGCCTCCGGACCCTTCCGCGCCATGCACGCGGCCCTGGAGCGAGCGCTGGGCGTTGAGGTGCCGCTGGGAGATCCCGCCAGCGAACGGGAGCGCGCGCGGATCCGCGCCGCCTGGAGGGAGCGATGCGGCGAGTCGTGAGAGGGTGTGTGGTCTCCGTAGCGCTGGCGCTGCTCGGTAGCTGTTCGGTCGCTGAGGGGCTGTCGCGTGACGAGATCCTCGAGGAGATCCAGGCGATCGTCCACGTCGAGGCCGGCGCCGGGAGGCAGCAGCTGTCCTACGCCGACGAGGCGGTGGTCCTGCACGACTACATGCGGATGGTTGCGCTCGGCCCGCTCCGCTGGCCGCTCGGGTGGGCCTTCGGGCGGCGCGGGGTGCGGCGGCTCCCGAGCTCGGCCTATCACGTCCGGGAGCTCTTGCGTGAGCTGCCCCACGAGACCCGAGGAGGCTGGTTCGATGGGCCGGCGCTGGTGCCGTGCGCGACCGGCGCGGCG
>CAZTQF010000530.1:0-2829 GCA_964615255.1 uncultured candidatus Brocadiaceae bacterium
GGCGACATGGGTGGTATGGGCGGCATCGGCGGCATGGGTGGCATGGGCGGTATGGGCGGCATGGGCTTCTAGTCCACGCCCCGCCACCACACGGCACCCCGGACGGCCCGGCGGCGCGCTTGCGTCGTCGGGCCGTTCTCGTTTGGCTGAGAGCCACATGGCCAGCGAGCTTGAGTGCCGCGTCGGCTGCGGCGCCTGCTGCATCGCGCCGTCGATCGAGACGCCGTTCTTCGGCATGCCCGAGGGCAAGCCCGCCGGCGTGCGCTGCGTGCACCTGGACGAGCAGAACCGCTGCGCGATCTTCGGCCGACCCGAGCGGCCGAGCTGGTGCGGCGCCTTGCGCGCCGAGCCGTCGATGTGCGGCGAGGACGACGCAGCCGCGATGCGCATCCTCGAAGCCCTCGAGCGCGGCACGCGCCCGGGCAGCTAGCGCCGGCGACCGCTCAGCGCAGCAGCTCGAGGCACATCGACTTCACGTCGGTGGCGGCGACGCGGTCGCGCGCCAGCTTGCGATCGCTGCAGAGGAACACCGGGCCCAGGTCATCCTCGTCGTAGATCCGGCCGTGCGAGCCCATCACCTGCGACGAGTCCGTAGGGATCACGTCCATCAGGTAGCGGAAGCCGAGCAGCTTCTTGGCGAGCACGCGAGCAACCTTGAGCTTGGGGAAGCGGATCTTCGGGTCGACGAACAGCTCCGCCGGGTCGTAGCCGGGCTTTCGGTGGATGTCGACGCAGGTCGCAAAGTCGGGCCGGCGCGCCTCGTCGAGCCAATAGTGGTAGGCGAACCAACAGCCGGGCTCGGCTATGCAGACGAGCTCGCCGCTGCGCTCGTGGTCGATGTGCAGCTCCCGCTGCTGCTCGCGGTCCAGCACGCGGCCGACGCCGGGCATCTGCTGCAGCAGCGCGCGAACCGGCTCCAGGTCCGCCGCGTCGCGCACGTAGACGTGCGCGCACTGATGGTCCGCGCAGACGAACGCACGCGACGCGCCGCAGTCGAGCAGCTGGCCGTGGCTGGTCTCCTGGACCCGCAGCAGCCCGCGCTCGTGCAGGAGCCGGTTGAGGAAGACCGGCTTGTCGGCCTTCTCGATGCCGTACTCCGAGAGCACTACCACGTGCGCGTCGCGCTCGCGCGCCGCCTCGATCAGCCGCGCGCACTGCGCGTCGAGGTCCCGCACCGCCTGCTGGCTGCGCGGATCGTCCGGCCCCCAGCGCTGGTGGTCGTAGTCGAGGTGCGGCAGATAGACGAACATCAGGTCCGGGTCGTGCCGCCGCATCACCGAGAGCGACGACGACGCGATCCACTCGCTGCTCTTGATGCCGGCGTTCGGGCCCCAGAAGTCGAACAGCGGGAAGTCGCCGAGCTCCTGCTGCAGCGCCCGGTGCAGGTCCTGCGGTTCGCTGTAGAGGCCGGGCTTCTTGAGGCCGTCGGCGTGGTACTCGGGCCGGGGCGTGACGCTCCAGTCGACGCCCGGCGCGTACATGTTCCACCACCAGAACATCTTCGCGGTCGTCAGGCCCTGCGCGGCAGCCGCCTCATAGAGCTTCTCGCCGCGCACGATCTGGTTGGGCTGCCGCCACAGCATGATCTGCGCGAGGTCTCGCCAGTACCAGCCGTTGCCGACCGCGCCGTGGCCCGACGGCTGCAGCCCGGTCAGAAACGACGCCTGCGCGGTGCAGGTGACCGCCGGGAACACCGTGTCGAGCGGCGCCTGGAAGCCGTGCTCGCCCAGCCCGCGCAGCACGGGCGCGTGGGCGAGGTCCTTCGGTCGCAGGCCGACGGCGAGGATGACGCACAGCTTCACGGGCGCAGCGTGACGGACGCCTCCGCGCCGGTCAACTCGCGCCTCGTGCGCCGCCCGTCCGGCCAGCGAACCTCGACCGCGCCCTCCTGCGCCGGGAAACGGAGCGCCTGGGTCGACTGGGTGAGGTAGCCGTCGCCGGCGGCGACCTCGCGGACCCGCACCCGGCCGTCCGCGCCCGTCCACGTCACCTTCGCGCCGATCCCCGTCGGGTTGCCGGGTGGCCCCTGGAGCCGGACGACGAGCCCAGCTCGGGCAGCACCTTCTGGCGCGGAGCTCGGGGCGTCGTCGTTGCGGAGGTGCAGGACGTGCATCCGCCCCTCGCGATCACAGAACCGCAGCAGGCCGCGGTGGTCGCCGAAGCGCGGGTCGAGGATCTCCTCGGCCACGCACGTCGCACCTTCGAAGGTCAGCCGCGCGCCGAGGCCGCCGTCGGTCCGCCCGGTCTCGGGCTCCGGCGAGAAGAAGTTGTGGGCGAGCGAGAGCACCACGCCGCCCGACGGCGCGTCGGCAGCGAGCAAGCCGAACCCCGTCGAGAGCTGAGCTCGCGGCGGCAGCGGGCGCGCGCGGAGCGCGCCGCCGTCGTTCTCGAACCAGACGTGGCGCAGCTCGTTGCAGGAGAGCTTGAGACACTCGTCGAGCGCCTCGCCGTAGATGTCGCCGAGCGTCGCCTTCGCGAACTCGTCGAAGGTCGGGAACTTGTCGCGCACGAACGGCATCGCCTGGCTGCTGCAGCTGAGCCCGCGCACCGGCAGCGTGCGGTCACCGGAGCGCTTGGCCTCGACCACGTCGACGGTGCCGTCGCCGTCGAAGTCCCGCGCGAAGATCTCCATCGGCTTGCTCGCGCTCGCCCGGTACTTCGTGTTGAGGCCGAGGTTGGTGACCACCAGGTCCAGGTCCCCGTCCTGATCGAGGTCGGTAGAGAGGACGCCGTTCCAGATGCCCCGGATCGACTCGAGACCGAGCGCCATGGTGCGGTCGACCAGCCGCGCGCCGCCCTGGTTGCCGAACACGCGCACCGGCTGCCACT
>CAZTQF010000531.1:0-2823 GCA_964615255.1 uncultured candidatus Brocadiaceae bacterium
CGGGGACGCGCTGGCCCGCAGGGAGCACCGCGCGGATCTCGCCGTCGGCGAACCAGATCGAGCCGTCCTCGATCGTCGCGCCGGCGACGGTGTGGACCGTCGCGTGCTCGAGCACGACGGCCGCGCGCTGCGGCGCGGCCTTGTGCAGCAGGTCCTGGGCGACGGCGGGAGAGAGCAGCGCCAGGGCTGCGAAGATCGTGCGGGGCATCATCGGCGTCCTCCTTGGGCGTCGCGGCAGCAGTAGTCGTCGCGGACCTCCTCGGCCCGCCAGTAGGCGTCCCTCGGATCACGCTCCTTCGCGCGGCGGCCGCTCTTGCTGCCGGCGTCGAGCGCGAGCTGTAGCAGCCGCTCTCGCTCGGTCCGGATCTCGTCGCGGGCCGCCGCGTCCCGCTCCAGCGAGAACATCAGGCGGCCGTCGACCCACGTGCGTTCGCACCGCGCTGCGTAGCGGAGCGGGTTGTCCGACCAGAGCGCGATGTCCGCGTCTTTGCCGGCGGTCAGCGAGCCGGTCCGGTCGAAGATCCCGAGCTGGATCGCCGGGTTGCGCGTGACGAAGTGCAGCGCCTCGGACTCCGACAGGCCGCCGTACTTCACCGCCTTGCCGGCCTCGGTGTTGAGCCGGCGGGCGTGCTCGTTGCTGTCGCTGTTGAACGAGGCGACGACGCCCGCCTCGTGCAGGATCGCGCCGTTCTCCGGGATCGCGTCGTAGACCTCGAGCTTGTAGGCCCACCAGTCGCTGAACGAGGAGGCGCCGACCGCGGAGCGCTTGATCGCGTCGGCGACCTTGTAGCCCTCGAGGACGTGCTGGAAGGTGCCGATCTTGATGCCGTACTCGTCGGCGAGGCCGCAGAGCATGAAGATCTCGTCCTGCCGGTAGCTGTGGCAGTGGATCCACCGCTGCTTGCCGAGCACTTCGGCGAGCGCCTCGAGCTCCAGGTCGACGCGCGGCGGCAGCGCCGCGGCCCGCACGGCCGCGGGCAGCGCGTCGAAGGCGGCGTGGGCCGCGGCGTAGGCCGCAGCTGCGGCGAAGCGGTCGCGCAACACCCCTTCGACGCCCATGCGCGTGCTCGGGTAGCGCGTGCTGGTCCCGCTGCGGCGGTTGACGCCGCGCGGGTTCTCGCCGAGCGCGAACTTGATCCCGGGCATCGAGCCCGAGAAGAACATGTCGTTCGGCTCCGTGACCCCGTAGCGGACCTTGACGGTGTTCGACTGGCCGCCGATCACGTTCGCCGAGCCGTGGAGCTGGTTGACGGCGGTGACGCCGCCCGCGAGCTGGCGGTACCAGTTGACGTCGTCGGGGTCGAGCACGTCCTGGATGCGGACCTCGCTGGTCACGGCCTGGCCGCTCTCGTTGACGCCGCGCGAGATGCCGGTGTGCGAGTGGCAGTCGATCATCCCGGCCGTCACGTGCTTGCCGGTCCCGTCGACCACCGACGCGCCCGGCGGCAGCGCGGGCATACCGTCGAGCGCCCCGGCATAGACGATCTTGCCGTCCGTCACGGAGACGGCGCCGCGCTCGATCTTGCCGCGGCCGTCACCGGTCCAGACCGTCGCGTTGGTGATCGCGAAGGACGCCTGGTCGGGCAGCGCCGTGACCCCGTAGCCGCCGAGGGGCGTCGGCAGCGGCGTGAGGGCGACGGGCGCCGCGGCAGCTGACGCCGGCGCTTCTTCGGCATCGGCCTCGGACTGCGCCCGCGTCGCGGCGACCGGCAGCGACCGGCCGTTGGGGTGGGTGCAGACGCCTTCGAGCCCGTCGGCTTCGACCCGCAGGCGGAGCCAGAAGACGCCGTCGCCGATCGCCTCGCCCGAGAGCTGGCAGGTGAGCGAACCGGGCTCGCGCTGGACGGCGCGGACCTTCAGCTCGTCGTCGCCTGCAGCGCACGTGACCTTCTTGCCGTTGATGGAGATCGTCACCGGCTCGTCGCCGGCGTCGCCGCCGAAGCCTGCCGTGCCGGGGAAGCCCGCGGTCCACGACCAGGTGCCGTCCATGCCGAGGTCTTCTCGACGGTGGACCACGTGCCGGACGCCGCCGACCCAGACGTCGCGCACGACGCGGCCTTCGCCGAACAAGTCGCCGTCTACGACGACGAGGTTCGCCAGCTTGCCTACTGCGATGGTCCCGCACAGCGCGTCGACCCCGAGCAACTTCGCGGGCGTCGTGGTGACGGCCGCGAGCGCCTGGTCCTCGGTCACGCCGGCGCGCTGCGCGTCGCGGACGCGGGCCGCGAAGTCGGCGCGCTTCTCCATCCGAGCGGTGGTCCAGGCGACAGTGAGCCCGGCGTCGAGCAGCCGGCGGCTGTTGCTCGGCGCGTGCTCCCAGCTCTGCAGCTGACGGAGCGAAACGCGGTCGGCCTTGGCCGCGGTGGCGGCGTCCGGTGCGTCCGGGAGCTGGAGCGGGACGACCAGCGGCGCGCCGCGCTTCGCGAGCGCCGCGAGGCGGCGAAACTCCATGCCGCTGCCGACGATCACCGGGTCGCGGCCGAACTCCTCGGCGACGCGCAGCGCGCGCAGGGCCTGCAGCTCGTTCTGGGTGTCGAACCAGAGCGGCATCGCGCGTTGTTCGGCGATCGCCGCGAGCACGCGCGAGGGCTGCGGCGCGTCGGCTGCGCGGGCGGGGTCAGCAGCCACCGCGCTCCGGCAGCGCTCGTACCAGTCGCCGTCGCTCAAGGACTGACGCAGCAGCGCGATCGCGCCCATCTCGCTGTTGGGGTAGCCGCCGCGGTTGGTCTGCAGGCTGGCGGCCGCGTACGCGCGCGCGCGCAGCACGCGGGCCTGTTCGGTCTCGCTGGGTTCGTCCAGCAGCACGACGGCGCTGGTTCCCTT
>CAZTQF010000532.1:0-2823 GCA_964615255.1 uncultured candidatus Brocadiaceae bacterium
CGAGGCGCTGGCCGCGGTCGGCCGCGCCGCCGACGCCGCGGAGGCGTTCCGCGCAGCGGCCGCCGACCCCGGCCAGCGGCTCCCCGCCGAGGAGAACTGGTTCCGCGCGCTGGCCCGGGTCAAGTGCTGGCGACACGGAGGCTCCCGATGAAGGACGCGCTCGAGAAGGTCGACGAGATCCCGGTCACGCTGGTCGTGCTGATCGCCTACGTGACGATGGCGTTCCTGACGGGCTTCCCCGAGCCCGACAGCGAGAAGCTCGCCGCGTTCGGGTGGCTGACGTCGCTCGCCGTGAGCGAAGGGGAGTGGTGGCGCCTGCTCACCAGCTCGTTCCTGCACGGCGGCCTCCTCCACCTCGCGATGAACTCGTGGGCGCTGATCGCGCTGGGGCCGACGCTCGAGCGCTCGCTCGGCAGCCTGCGCTTCGCCGCGCTCTACCTGATCGCGGAGCTGGCGAGCAGCCTCGCCGTCTGCCTCGTCTACGACCCCCGCATGCCCGTCGTCGGCGGCTCCGGCGCCATCTTCGGGATCCTCGGAGGCGTGCTCGCGCTGCAGATGCGGCAGGGCCGGCACGCCTTGTCGTTCCTGGACTTCGAGGGGCCGCGGCGCATGCTCACCACGATCGTCGTCTACCTGGTGCTCGGCGCGTTCATCCCGTTCGTCAGCAACACGGGCCATGTCGGCGGCCTCGTCGGGGGCTTCCTCGGCGCGTTTGTCTACCTGATCCCCCCCCGGCAGCCGAGCCGCTCGCTGGCCGCCTGGCGCGCGGGCGTCGCCGCGCTGTTCGTCGGCCTGACGTTCTACGCGCTGCTGCCCGTCACGCGCTGGGACTACCTGTGGGAGCGCGGCCGCACGAGCACCGACCCGCTGCAGCAGCGGGCGCTGCAGGACGCCGCGCTCAAGTCCTACTTCGGCCGCAACGACGTCACCGCCGGCGACCTGCGCCGCTTCGAGCGATCCGAGCTGCCGCCGGCGCGCGAACCGCGCTGACCGCCGGGCGCCGCTAGCCTCGCCGCGACGGTGACCGCAGCCTGCGGAGGCACGCGTCTTTGCCGAGCAGCCAGACGCAGTCGAAGAACCCAGGCCCCCTGCTGGTGCCGGTCAGCGCAGCCCGCACGGGGTGCACGAACTGCCCGAACTTGATGCCGAGGTCTCCGATCAGCGCGCGCGTCCGCTCCCCAAGCTGCGTCGGCGTCACCACGGACGCTGACGGCGGGTCACCGTCCTCCGGCGTCGGCAGCCGCACCTTTCGGTCGAACGCGCCGCGGTCCGAGCCGAAGCTCGCCGGCAGGTCGAGGCCCTCAAGCAAGTCTGCGTAGGCGGCGAGCCACTGAGGCGCGTCCTCGTGCTTGTCGAGGTTCTTCTGCGCAGCCTCGTCCGGAGCAGGATCCTCGAACAGCCAGCGCAGCTTCGCCGGCAGCTCCGAGAGCAGCTGCACGCGCTCCTGAAACAGCCCGAGGGCGTTGCCGAGGAAGGCCGCGCTCTCTTCCCAGCCTGCACCCGCGAGCAGCGGCTCGACCCAGCGCCGGCTCCGCGCCACGAGCTCCTCGACCGGCCACTGCCGGATGTACTCGCCGCACATCCAGTGCAGCTTGTCGACGTCGAATTTGGCGCCCGCCTTGCCGACGCTGCCGATCCGGAAGGCCTCGACCATCTCCTCGCGCGTGAACAGGTCGCGGTCCGCCGAGAACCCCCACCCGAGCAGCGCGATGTAGTTGAACACCGCGTCGGGCGGGTAGCCGAGGTCGCGGTACTCGAGCGCGCTCTTCACGCCCGGGTCGCGCTTGCTGAGCTTGCCGCCCTGCTGGTTCAGGATCAGCGGGATGTGCGCGTACTGCGGGCACTCGTGGCCCAAGACCTCGAAGAGCAGCCGCTGCTTGACGCCGTTGAGGAAGTGCTCTTCGCCGCGGACCACGTGCGTGATCCGCATGTCGACGTCGTCGACCACGCAGGCGAAGTTGTAGAGGGGCACGCCGCCGGGCCGCACCATCACCCAGTCGTCCAGCTGCTTGGTGTTGACCTCCACGTCCCCGCGGATGAGATCGTGCACCTTGACGACCTCGTCGTCGGGCATCCGGAAGCGCAGGTTCGGCTGCACGCCTTCGGCCTCGAAGTCCGCTCGCTGCTGCTCGGTGAGGTCGCGGCAGTGTCCGTCGTAGCCGAGGAAGGAGCTCTTGTCGGCCTTCTGCTGGGCGCGGACCTGCTCGATCCGCTCCGGGCTGCAGTAGCAGCGGTACGCGTGGCCGCTCGCCAGCAGCTGCGCCGCGACCGCCGCGTAGCGGTCGAGCCGCTGCATCTGGAAATACGGGCCGTGGTCACCGCCGCCGCAGGCGCGCCCGCCGGCGTCGAAAGACGGGCCCTCGTCCCAGTCGATGCCGAGCCAAGAGAGCCCTTCGAGGATGATCTGGAGCGACTCGTCGGTGCTGCGCGCCCGGTCCGTGTCCTCGATCCGCAGGACGAACGTACCGCCCAGGCTGCGGGCGAGCGCCCAGTTGTAGAGGGCGGTGCGCGCGCCCCCGAGGTGCAGCGGGCCGGTCGGCGAGGGCGCGAATCGGAGTCGTGGCGTCGGGTGGATCATGATCGGGCGCAGCAGGATGGCGCATCTCGGCGCCGGATGGAACGCGCGAGGCCCGTCCTCTCGCCCGCGAGCCGCCGGCCGCTCAGGGCCGCATGCCCAGCAGGTCCAGCTGCCACGCGCCGGGCGCTTCCCGCATCACGGACAGCGAGGCCAGCTCGACGCCGAACCCGACGGCAGGGGCCTGCTCGAGCCCCAAGAGCGCGCTGATGGCGTGCTTGACGGTGCCGCGGTGCGCGACCAGCAGC
>CAZTQF010000533.1:0-2813 GCA_964615255.1 uncultured candidatus Brocadiaceae bacterium
GCAGCGATCTCATGCCGCAAGGCGCGGTTCCCGTCGAAGCGCACCTCGTGGATCTCTGCGACAAGATCGCGTACCTGAGCCACGACCTCGACGACGGCCTGCGCGCGGGGCTGTTCGCCGAAGGCGAGGCCGCCGAACTCGGCCTGTGGCAGGCTGCTCGGGACGCGTGCGGCAGCGACAACCGGCAGCGCGTCGTCAGCGAAGTCTCCTCTCTGCTGATCCACGACCTCGTCACGACCTGCGACGCAGCGCTCGCCAACGCCCCGGCCGGCGGCGCGCCGCCCCGCATCCGGCACAGCGACGAGGTCGTCGCGATGGCGCACGAGCTGCTGACGTTCCTGCGCGAGCGCTTCTACCGCGCGCCGCGCGTGCTGGCCGTGATGGAGCAGGGCGCCAAGCGCATCGAGGACGTCTTCGACCGGCTGCGATCCGATCCATCGGCGCTGGGCGAGCGCCGCCGCGGCCGGATCGAACGCGACGGCCTGGAGCGCGCCATCTGCGACTACATCGCGGGCATGACCGACCGATTCCTGATGAAGGTGCTCCCCGAGTGACGCCGCTTCTCCCCCAATGGCTCGCGCGGCCTGCGCCGCTCGCGCTCCTCGCGCTCTCCGCGCTCGTCGCCGCGGTCGATACGCGCGCCCAGCGACCGCCCAACGTCGTCTACATCCTGCTCGACGACGCCGGCTGGGGCGACCTCGGCTGCTACGGCCAGCAGAAGCTCGCGACCCCGAACATCGACCGACTGGCCGCAGAGGGGATGCGCTTCACGCAGCACTACGCGGGCAGCACGGTCTGCGCCCCCACGCGCAGCTGCCTGATGACCGGCCAGCACACCGGCCACACGCCGATCCGCGGCAACGGCCGCGCGAGAGGCGAACCCGAACAGGTCCTGCCGATCGGCGCGGGCACCACCACCGTGGCGGGCCTGCTCGCGCAGCAGGGCTACGCGACCGGCGCGTTCGGCAAGTGGAGCCTCGGCGGACCGGGCAGCACCAGCGACGCGCTCGCCCTGGGCTTCGACCACTTCACGGGCTTCTACAACCAAGCCTACGCGCACGACTACTACCCGCGGTGGCTGTGGCGGGACGGCGAGAAGCTGCAGCTCGACCGCAGCCGCTACGCCCACGACGTCTACATGGAAGACGCGCTGCGGTTCATCCGGGCAAACCGCGACGGGCCGTTCTTCTGCTACCTGCCGGTGATCATCCCGCACGCGGCGATGCAGGCGCCGGAGGAGTACCATCGACGGTTCCGCGCGCGCTATCCGGAGTTCGACGCGACCTTCGGCAGCTACAGCGGCGACGCCCGCCGGACGAGGGTCCAGAACCCGATCGCCGGCTTCGCTGCGATGATGACCAAGCTCGACGACGACGTCGGCCGCCTGCTCGCGCTGCTCGACGAGCTGCAGATCGGCGACGACACGCTGGTGATGCTCACGTCCGACAACGGCCCCCACCGCGAGGGCGGACACGATCCTGAGTTCTGGAACAGCAACGGCCCGTTCACGGGCACGAAGCGGAGCCTCCACGACGGCGGCATCCGCGTCCCGATGCTGGCGCGCTGGCCCGGTCACGTCGCGGCAGGGGCGACCAGCGACCTCATCAGCGCGCACTGGGACGTGCTGCCGACGCTCTGCGAGCTCGCGGGCGCGGACGCACCCGCGGACGTCGACGGCCTCTCGATGGCGCCGACGCTGCTGGGGCGAAGCGGCCAGCAGCTGCACGCATACCTCTATTGGGAGTTCTACGAGGCGGGCGGTCAGCGCGCGCTGCGGTTCGGCCGCTACAAGGCGATCCGCCGCGACCTCGCGAGAGACCCCGACGCGCCGATCGCGCTCTACGACATCACTGCAGACCCGGCGGAGCGGCAGGACGTGAGCGCCCGGCACCCGGACGAGGTCGCGCGCGCGCGCCGCTACTTCGACGCGGCGCACACGCCCAGCGCGCGGTGGCAGCACCGCCCGCGCAAGCAGCGGACCAAGGGCAAGTAGGCGCGGCGGGCGGGTCAGCGCCGCCGACGCTCGGACGCCAAAGCCTGCGCGAAGAACTCCTCGAAGCGGCGCTCGAACTCCTGCCGCCGGGATCGGAGCGCCCACGGCGACATGTGCCGCGCCTCGGGCACCTTCCACAAGAGCTTCGGCTCCCGCGCCCGCTCGAAGAGCCGCTCGCCGACCTCGACCGGGACGATGTGGTCACGCTCCCCGTGGATGACGAACACCGGCGCGGGCGGCAGCGCGTCGAGCACCTCATCCGGATCCGAGCCGGCGGAGACCACGAACGGCACCAGCCAGGAGATCCAGGGCGCCTTGGCCGCGGCGATCTCGCGGTAGTTGGAGAAGGTCGACTCGGCGACCACGCCGCGCACCGCAGGGCGCTCGGCGGCGGCGCGGAGGCCGACCGCGCCGCCCAGGCTGTGCCCGAACACGACGACCCGATCCGGGTCGCGCGCGAGCGCGAAGTCGACGGCCGCGACGGCGTCCGCGACCGTCCCGGCGCGCGTCACCGAGCCCTCGCTCTTGCCGTAGCCGCGGTAGTCGAAGATCAGCACGTCGTAGCCGCGCGACGGCAGCCACGCGACGTAGCGCGCGTGCAGGGTCAGGTTGGCGGCGTTGCCGTGGCAGTAGACCACCGTCCCGCGCGAGTCCCCCTCGGCAGACATCCACCAGCCGTGCAGGCGCGGCCCGTCCGGCGCGGCAAACGAGACCTCCTCGACGTCGAGGCCGTAGCCTGCGGCCGTCGCGTAGACCGTGGCGTTCGGATGGTAGAACAGCCCGTCGGCGCAGCAGGCCAGCAGCCCGAACAGCAGCACCA
>CAZTQF010000534.1:0-2798 GCA_964615255.1 uncultured candidatus Brocadiaceae bacterium
GCCATCTCGAAGAGCGCGGCGAGCCTGTCCCCGTCGAACAGCGGCGCGCGCGTCAGCAGCCGCAGGGCCTCGTAGTAGCGGCGCAGGCCCGGGTGGTGGATCCGGTTGGCGTCGTCGCGCAAGGACTCCCAGTAGCCTTCTGGGATCCGTCGCAGCACGTGGCCGATGCGCCAGTTGTTGGGGTTGCGGGCGGGGAGCCGCGCGACCAGCGGGTCACAGAGCATCGGGTCGACGACGTGGC
This sequence comes from uncultured candidatus Brocadiaceae bacterium, assembly GCA_964615255.1. GTDB lineage: Bacteria > Planctomycetota > UBA1135 > UBA1135 > UBA2386. The sequence continues at coordinate 242 of CAZTQF010000534.1, forward strand.
CGTCGGCGCCCGCGTTGAAGCCGACCTCACCGACGGCGCTGTTGAGCAGCCACCAGGGCTCGTCGCGGCCGCCCGGGAACGCGAACTGCTCGAGCTGTCCGAAGGTCGGCAGGGCGCGCGTCGGCGACAGCAGCCCGAGCTCGAAGTAGTACATGCGGCGCTCGTCGATGATCCCGTGCTGGTCGAAGATCGTGTCCTCCTCCAGGCGGGTGTCGCTCGCCGGGCGGGTCGCCCACGCGGGCCAGCCGGTCACGCAGACGGCGCCGAGCGACGCCAGCGCAGCCCCTGCTGCTGCGCGCGGGGAGAGGCGCGCGAGCCAGGTCCCGAGGCAGGTGAGCACGACGAGGAACGGCGGCAGGAAGAAGCGGCCCTGCATGAAGCCGCCGCCGACCTTGACGACGTAGGCGAGGTAGCACACCGCGCCGACGGCGAGCCAGCGGCTTTGGCGCGGGATCGTGAGCGCCGCCGCGCCGAAGACGGCGACGACGAACGTGACCGGATCAGTCCGCGCGGTGTGCAGCAGGTAACGGAGCCCCTGCTCGAGCAGCTCGGCGGCGTCGATCCCGACGCCGAACGCCTTGGCGTGCGCGGTCACCGGGAACGGGCTGCCGTAGTAGAGCCCGGCGAACGTCAGCCACGCCGCGAACGGCAGCGACATCCACGCGCCGCGCGTCAGCACGCAGCGCAGCGGCACGCCGCGCATGGTCGCGAGCACCGCCGGCAGGCAGAGCAGCGCGAGGTCCATCCGGTTCAGCGTCAGCAGGTTGGCGAGCAGCACGGCGCGCGTGTAGCGCGTGGTAGGCGGCGCCTTCGACGTGAAGTTGGCGACGAAGCCGACCAGCAGCACCAGCGTCAACGGCGTTTCCAGCCCGGACGTCGTGTAGTCACAGAACGCCCGCGAGCCCAGCAGCAGCGCCGCGGTGACCAGGACGGCCGGCCCGGTGCGCGCGCCCCCCAGCAGCCATCCCGCGCCCAGCAGCGTCAGCAGCACGGAGATCCCCAGGGTCGTGTAGTAGACCTCACCCGACAGCCAACGCCCCAGCGACAGGGTCAGCATCCAAAGCGGGTGCGTGTAGGTCTGCACGCGGTCGGCGACGTTCCAGCGCATGCCGTCGCCGCGGACCCAGTTTTCCACCGAGCGCAGGGTGATGTAGGCGTCGTCTCCGAGCCAGGCCAGCCGCACCGCGACGGCGGCGATCGAAGCACAGGCCAGGAGCCGCAGCAGGTTCCGGCCGCCCGCCGAGGGTGGCCGCGAGTCGACGAGCGTGTTCGACATGTCGTTCGGTCGGAGCGGCGCTAGGGCGCGAAGCGCGCCTTGAGTCTGAGGAACGGCCGCTCCCACAGCAAGAAGACGGCCTTGCTGAGCGCGTAGAGCGCGGCGAGGTAGATCGCCGCGCCGCTCCACGACGTCACCTCCAAGGCGCCCTTGCCGAGCCAGGTGACCATCGCCAGGACCGGCAGGTGCAGGACGTACATCCCGTAGCTGACCTGGCCGACGTCGACGACGACGCGGTTCGCGAGCAGCCAGGTCGGCGGGCGCGTCACGGCGTAGAGCACCAGCGCCGCGGACAGCGCGTCGATCACGGTGTAGCCCCAGATGTGCTGCGCGCTCGAGGCGCCCAGCGGCGTCGGCAGCCCGAGCGGGAACCAGTAGCCCGCCGTGGCCAGCGTCACCTCTCGGTGGGCGTCCGCGAGCGGCGGCGGCGGGCTCACCGTCCACAGCTGCCAGCCTACCCCGGCGACCAAGAACACCGCGGCGGCAGCGAGCAGCGTGGCCCGCGGGGGGATCCGCGCGAGCGTCGTCGCCGGCGCGACGGTCAGCAGCGCGCCCCAGGCGAACGCATCGAGCTGGCCGAGCGTGTTCCAGTAGGTCGCGTCGTAGACCGTGTACGGGTCCAGCGCGCGCGCGGCGTAGGCGTCGGCGAACGCCATCCGCACGAACGGGCAGCCGATGACGGCGGTGACGGCGGTGATCAGGACGCCGCGGCGCGACAGCGCGAAGACCAGCAGCGGCCAGAGCAGGTAGAACTGCTCTTCGACCGAGAGCGACCACAGGTGCACGAACCGGTTGCTCTCCTCCCACGCTGCGTCGGCGCGCGTCCAGTTCCAGGTGAACGTCGCGAGGTACGGCCAATAGCGCGCGAGCTGCTCGGGGAGCGAGGTCGCTGCGTAGACGAGCGCCAGCACGAGCAGGTAGCCGTAGTAGAGCGGGAAGATCCGCAGCGCGCGGCGCACGTAGAAGCGCCGCAGATACGGGCCGAGGCGCTCGTCCTTGGAGCGCAGCAGGATGCGCGTGATCAGGAAGCCCGACAGCACGAAGAACAGCTGCACGCCCATCCACCCGAACGGCAGCGTCAGGCCGAGCGCGTCGCCCCAGCCCGGCTCGGTGGGGAGGTGGAAGAACACGACCAGCAGGATCGCGAGGCCGCGCACGCCGTCGAGGTTCCGGATCGGATCGAGCGGACCGGTCGCCGCGCGCCGCATCGGGTCGGCTCCCGCCTCTTTCCTCAACGCTCCGAGGCGGCGCGCGCCTGCTGGATGCGGTCGAGCACGGCGT
>CAZTQF010000535.1:0-2789 GCA_964615255.1 uncultured candidatus Brocadiaceae bacterium
AGCGGCAAGTAGCGCTGCGGCGGGCGCGCTCATCGCAACGTGCGCCGCGTGTGACCAGCTGCCGGGGCATGACCTGCTGCGCGCGCGCGGCCTCCTGCACCCATGAGGCCTGCGGAACAAAGGAAGGTGGTGGGCCGTACTGGATTCGAACCAGTGACTTCGACCTTGTGACGATCGCACTCTACCAACTGAGTTAACGGCCCAGGACGACGCCAGGGCGGCGTCGGGGCGCCGAAAGCTACCGACCGTCGCGGGCACGCGCAAGCCCTTCCCGGGCCGCTGCTACGGGCGCACCGGCACCTGCACTCGCTGCCCCTTCCGCCGCACGGTCAGGACCACGACGTCCTGCTCGGAGGCCTGCGCGCGGAAGGCCGCGAGCAGCTCGCGGGCGTTCTCGACCGGCTCGTCGCCCACCGACCGGACCTCGTCGCCGACGGCCAGCTTGCTGCGGCCAGCGACTCCGTCCGACGTGACCGCGCTCACCGTGACGCCGTCGAGCTCGAGGCCGAGCCAGGTCTCGACGATGAGCTGCGCGTCGACGCGGCCGCGGCGCCCGCCCGGGGTGGCGCGCTCGACGCCGTCGCGCGAGAGCATGTGGTCGAGGTCGGCGACGCCTGCGGCGATCACGGCGAACACGGTCGCGTTGTGTCGCTGGAAGTCGGGTCGCACGATCGAATACGTGTCCCACTGCGAGTGCCAGCCGCGGCCGTACGAGACCGGGCCCTTGAGGCTCCAGGAGAACGCCGGCACGCCGACCGCGGCGAACGAGGCGTGGTCACTGCCGCCGCCCGCGGGCTTCATGGTTTTGACGGCGCGGAGCGTGAAGACGTCGCCCTCGTGGCTGGCCTCCGGCGGCTGCATCGCTGCGAGGATCGGCGCGACCAGCGGCTCGAAGTCCCTGAGGTGGGACTCGGCGATGGTGAGCGCGTGGGCCCAGTTGGTGCCGCTGTCGTGGTTGAACACGGCCGAGACCTTGTGCATGCGGGTGCGGTTCTGGACCACGTAGCCGCGCGAGCCGAGCAGGCCCTGCTCTTCGCCGCCCCAGAGGATGAAGCGGATCGTGCGCTTGGGCTTGAGGCCCGAGCTCGTGATCAGTCGCGCGGCCTCGAGCGTCGAGCAGGTGCCGGTGCCGTTGTCGGTCGCGCCGGTCGCCTGGTGCCAGCTGTCGAGGTGGGCGCAGACGATGACGTGCTCGTCGGGGAACTCGGTGCCGACGAGGTCGGCGACCACGTTGTTGAGCGTGACCGGGCCGTCGGTCCAGCGGTTGCGCAGCTCGAACTCGACGACGACCGGCGCGTCGCCGTCGAGCGCCGCCTCCAGCTGCTCGCACTGGTCGTCGCGCACGACGGCCTGCGCCCAGCGCTGCCGCGCCTCGAACGGCTTGAGCGGGGCCGTGCGGTCGCCGAACACGCGGATCTGGTTCGGGTAGCTCTTGCTGTTCCACCGCGTGCTGGTCGCCGACTGCGCGATGCCGTGCACGTTGTCGCGCTCGAGCAGCGCGCGGACCCTGTCGCCCAGATCGCCGCGCGGCAGCGCGCCGTAGAGCCAGAACATGCCGTCTCCGCTCACCGTCTCTGCCAACGCGTCGAACGCCGCGTCGTCGTCCGGCATGCGCAAGAGCGTCCCGCGCGCGATCCCGCGCGTGCCGCCGGTCCACGCCGGGCACGCGACCTGCAGCTCGAGCGGGGACGGCTCGACCATGCGGCCCATCCACTGCTCGCGGTCCCAGCGGACCTTCCACTCGCCCCAGGGAACCAGCCGCGCGTCGAGGCCCATCGCGCGGAACTCACGCACGGCCCAGTCCGCTGCCCGGTCGAACGCGAGCGAGCCGGTCAGGCGGCTGCCGTAGTCGTGGCAGAGCTCGTCCTGAAAGCGCATCACCTGGCTGTTGGTGGTGCCCTCGCGCAGGATCTTCGCGGCGATCTCCTGGTGACTCTGGCTGCACAGCGGCGCCGCGAGCAGCGCGAGCGCCACGGCGGCTACGGGACGTGTCGGTTCCATCGCCGCACGATACCGCTTGGCGCTCCGGCCTCCGCTACTGGATCGGGACCGCGACCGACTCGTTGAGCACGGTGCGGGCGAGCGGGAAGTTGGCCGGGTCGGTCGTGAGGCCGCCGGCGTAGACCGTCAGGCCGCTGAGCTCCGGGATCGGCGGGACCTGCAGGGTCGCGCTCGCGTCGCCGTTGGCGTCGACCGTGCCGACCGAGCCGACCAGCACGGGGTTGGCCGGGTTGAGGCACATGGCCGTCAGCGCGTCGAAGTCGAGCGGCAGCGTCTGGCTCCCGATCGCGATGCCCACCTGCCGCGAGAACGACAGCAGGATCAGGTAGGGCAGGCCCTCGTCTCCGGGCACCGAAATCTCGACGGTCGTGCTGCCGCCGACCGGCGCCGGGCCGGTCACCGAGATGGTCGGCTCGAGCAGGTGGAGGATCTGGTTGGCCGGCACGTCGGTCAGAAACTGCTGCTGCCCGCTCGGCCAGACCACTTCGACGAGGTCGGCCTGCGCGGCTTGGTCCATGCCGAAGTGCAGCCGCATGTCGTTGCCGCTCAGGTAGCCGGCGCCGCTGCGCACGTACTGTCGCTGCGTGAGGCCGGGTGTGTGGAGCGTCACCCGCGTGCCGATGCCGTCGCGGTTGCTGCGGCGGCCCTCGGTGCGGAGCTTGAGCCAGCTCTTCGGCGGCTGCACGTTCCGGTAGCCGATCACGCCGTTCGGCGCCGTCAGGCCGAAGTGGAAGCGCTGCAGCATGTCGAGGCGGCCGTCGTCGTCGAAGTCGGCGACCGAGATCGTG
>CAZTQF010000536.1:0-2789 GCA_964615255.1 uncultured candidatus Brocadiaceae bacterium
CCGGACGCCAGCTCGACGACGCCGGCGAGCAGGTTGTAGCCGGGGTTGCTGTAGCTGTAGGTCGTGCCCGGCGCGACCGCGGGCCCGACCTCGCCGAAGCGCGCGCACTCCTGCACCAGGTTGGGCGCGTCAGGGTTGTCCGCGCTCTTCTTCGTCAGCGGATAGACGAACAGCGTCGGGATGCGCAGGCCGCTCGAGTGCGTCAACAGCTGACGAATCGTCACCGCGCCGCCGCGCTCGCCGGCAAACGTCGGGAACCACTTGGACACCTTGTCATCGAGGTCGACGTCGCCTTCGTCGACGAGCGTCAGGATCGCCGCGGCGGTGACGGCCTTGGTGTTGGACGCCATCCGAAACAGCGTGTCCTTCTTCATGGCATGCGCCTTGGCGACGTCGCGGTGGCCGAGCGCCTCGTGCACCAGCACGCGGTCCCCCTGCGTGACCAGCAGCACACCGCCGAGCACGTGCTCCTGCTCGACCGCCCGCTCGAAGCCCGCGACGGCCGCCTGCAGCGCCGCCGCCTGGTCCTGGGCCGAGAGCGCGGCGACGAACGGCGCCACGGCGGCGAGAGAAAGCGCACGACACGGAGCGAGCATCGGGGCATCGTATCCGGCCGCGCTCCTGCCCCGCCGCTCTCGACCCCACGATCTCCGATGACCCACTCCCAAGGCCCCTGGCCCGGCCGCTTCGTCTGGCATGACCTCATGACCACCGACGCCGAGAAGTCGGCGGCGTTCTACGCCGCGCTGTTCGACTGGGACATCGAGGCGCGCGACGTCATGGGTCACACCTACCGCGAGATCCACGCCGGCCCAGGACCCATCGGCGGCGTCATCGAGGAGAAGAACATCCCGGCGTCGCACTGGATGCCCTACGTCGCGGTCGGCGACGTCGACGCGACCGCCGAGAAGATCACCGCGCACGGCGGGTCGGTCTGCGTCCCGCCGACCGACATCCCGGGCACCGGCCGGTTCTGCGTCGTCGGCGACCCGCAGGGCGCCTACTTCTCGATCTACCGCGGTGACGAGGGCAAGCACGGCGCGGTGCCGGACCTGCTGGTGCACGGACGCCCCTGCTGGAACGAGGCGCTAGTCGCCGACGACGACGCGGCGCAGGCGTTCTACACCGCCGTGTTCGGCTGGCAGGACCTGCCCAAGGACCTCGGCCCGATGGGCACCTACCACCGCCAGATGCTCGGCGACGCGCAGGTCGGCGGCCTGATGAAGAACCCCATGAACGGCGCGCCCAGCTGCTGGCTGGTCTACTTCCACGCCACAGACCTCGCGGCGACGACGCAGAAGGCCAAGGACCTCGGCGCGACCGCGCTGGTCGAGAACGAGGCCGTGCCCGACATCGGCTCGTTCTCGATGCTGCAGGACCCGATGGGCGCGGTCTTCGCGCTCTTCGGCGGCCCCGCGACCTAGCGCCGCGGCCCGCGCACGCCGGCCTGGTCGAGCATCCAGGCCATCTCGAACGCGCGGTCCTTCCAGCGGTCGTAGCGGCCCGACGCGCCGCCGTGGCCGGCGGCCTCGAGCTTGGTCTTGAGCAGCAGCTCGCGGTCGTCGGTCTTGAGCGTGCGCAGCTTGGCGACGTACTTGGCGGGCTCCCAGTACATCACCTGCGAGTCGTTGAAGCTCGTCGTCACCAGCGTCGCCGGATAGGCCTTGGCCTCGAGGTTGTCGTAGGGGCTGTACGACATCATGTAGTCGAACGCGGGCTTCTCGTTGGGGTTGCCCCACTCGAGGTACTCGCCGACGGTCAGCGGCAGCGAGCTGTCCATCATCGTGCTCATCACGTCGACGAACGGCACCGCGCTGTGGATCGCGCAGAACAGGTCGGGCCGCAGGTTGGCGACCGCGCCCATCAAGAGCCCGCCGGCGCTGCCGCCCTCTGCCAGCAACCGCTCCTTGCTGGTCCAGCCGGCGTCGATCAGGCCGTCGGCGGCGTCGATGAAGTCGTAGAAGGTGTTCTTCTTCTTCATCAGCATGCCGTCGCGGCGCCACGCCTCGCCGAGCGTGCGGCTGCCGCGGATGTGCGCGATCGCGAACACCACGCCGCGGTCGAGCAGGCTGACCCGGTCGCTGTTGAAGCCCGCCGGGATCGACACGCCGTACGAGCCGTAGCCGTAGAGCCACAGCGGCGCCGAGCCGTCCCTGGGCGTGCCTTTCTTGTAGACCAGCGACACCGGGATCGGCTCGCCGTCGCGCGCCTTGGGGTAGACGCGCGTCGTCTCGTAGCCAGCAGGGTCGTAGCCGTGCACCTCGCGCTGCTTCTTGAGCGTGCGCTCGAACGTGTCGAGGTCGTAGTCGTAGACGCAAGGCGGCGTGACCATCGACTGGTAGTCGATCCGGTAGCTCTTCGCCGTCCACTCCGGGTTGCTGCCCGGGCTCGCGGCGTAGACCGTCTCGGGGAACGCGATCTCGCGCCACTGCCCCGTCGCGAAGTCCAGCGCGCGGAAGCGCGTCACGCCCAGCTGCTTCTCCTGCACGACCGCGTGTCCACAGAACACGTCGAAGCGATCCACGAAGATGTCGTCGCGGTGCGGCACGACCTCGACCCAGCTGGCGGGGCTCGGGTCGTCGACCGGCGCGCGCACGACGCGGAAGTTGAGCGCGTCTTTGTCGGTGCGGAGGTACCAGCTGCCGTCCCGGTGCGTCGGCGCGTAGCGGTGGCCCTTCTCGCGCGGCAGCAGTACGGCGAAGTCGCCCGCGGGCTGCGACGCGTCGAGGTAGCGCCACTCGTAGGTGTCGGTGCTGAACGAGCCGCAGACCACGAAGCGGTGGTCGCGC
>CAZTQF010000537.1:0-2789 GCA_964615255.1 uncultured candidatus Brocadiaceae bacterium
ACGGTCGCGGCAGCTGTCCGAACGGCGGGGTCACGAGCGTCACGGCGTCGCTGAACGACATCGCCAGGTTGGCGAGGTCGACCGAGCCGGCCTGGCACCAGAGCCGCATCCCCGGCGGAAGCAGGGGCAGGTTGGCGAGCGTGCCGTCGTAGCGCCCGGTCGTCGTCATCGCGCCCGGGAGCGCGAACCAGAGCTCCGCAGAGCTGTGGAACGGGCACTCGCTGCGCAGCGGCCAAGGCACGGTCTGCAGCGCGTTGCCCAGGGTCAAGAACGCGCGCGCGCTGCCCGCGCCCGGATCTGCCACGCCGTTGCGGACCGCGATGTCCAGCTCGGTGGTGCCCGACGCGAGGCGCCAGAGGTCGATCGTCGCGTAGCAGCTCGCCGCGCTGCCGGGCGCGGGGCAGCCCAGCAGCGTGCGATAGCCGCGCTGGCGCGACGAGCCGTCGGCGTACTGCTGGTGCGCGTCGAGGTAGACGCTGACGTCTCGGTCGGCGCCGTTGGGAGTCAAGTTGCCGAACACCTCGACGTCGACGCAGAGCGTGCCGCCCGTGGCCGGCATCGTGAACGGCTGCGCGTAGGGGAGCACCAGCTCGAACGTCGCGGCGGGGTCCAGCGCAGGCCGATCGGTCGCGGGCAGGGTGACGACCTGGCGCGGGAGCACCACGACCGGGCTCGCGCCGACGTTGGCCGAGAAGGTGTTCGAGGCGCCGTCCGCTGCGTGGGGGGCCACAGACAGCGTGACCTGCAGCTCGCACGACAGACCTGCGACGGCTCCGCGCACGCCGACCGCGTCGCGGCGGTAGCCGTGGGCCGAGATCACGGTGCCGCCGGGGATGTCGTCGTGCAGGGTCTGCACGCGCGCGCTGGCGCGTCCTAGCGGATAGTGGCTGAAGCTGTTGCCCTCGAGCGCGCTGCGGTCGCTCGGCGAGACGGCGTTCTGGGCGGGCGTCGCCGTGGCGAGGGCGAGGAGCAGCGCAGAGCCCGTGAGCAAGGGGCGGCGCAGCGCGGACAGGGATCGGATCGGTAGCGGCATCGGCAAAGTTCTCCACAGGCGCCCGTCGGCCCATCCGGCGTGGCGCTGCCCAGGTGGCCTGCGCGGCGCGAATGCGCGCCGAGAAAATGCTCCCCGCCGAGTTTGCTTTGCCTTGGAAGCGTGGCTACCGTGCTCGCGCTTGTTTGGCTCGCTGGCGCGATGATGACGAGCACCCGAGAACGGCCCCGTCGGCTCTCTGCCGCTCATTCGCTTACGCCATGACGAGCAACGGAACAGACGAGGTCGGTCCGCCGGGGGGCGGGCGGCCACCGAGCAGCCAGAAGGCTGTCGGAGCCGGACTCACCCTGGCGGTCTCGGTCGGCGTGTTTGCCTACGGGGGCCTCTGGCTCGACCGGCAGTTTGGGACCAAGCCCTGGCTCCTGCTGCTGTTGGTCGTGCTCGGGATCGCCGGCGGCATCCTGCACCTCATCCGGGAGGTCGCTCCCGAAATGGACCCTTTCGCCGCGCCAGCGCAGCAAGACGAGCCGACGGACGCCACGGATGGAACGGGCGCTCCGGACTGAATCCGACCCTTCCTCGAACGCACCTCTTCGCTCGGCTGCGCGCAACCGCGTAGCGCCCAACCACACGATGACCCTGGCACAGCAACCGCGAGACGACCAGGCGCCGCCGCAGGCGGGCCATGATGGGCCGTCTGCGGCGCTCGCCTCTACGATGGTGGTCGATCGAGCGCTGCTGCTGCGCGCGCTGGCCCAGACCGGCGCGGCGCTCGCAGCGGCAGGCCTCGGGCTGGGGCTGTTGCTGTTCGGCGGCGAGAACCTGATGGAGCCCTCGGCGCAGCCCTACTACGGCGCCGGCCTTGGCGCAGCCGCGCTGGCTATGCTGCTGACCGTCTGGCTGCACGGGCGGTTCGCCTCCATGCAGATGCCCGGCGCGACCGGGCCTGCGGTCTCGGCGCGGCTGACCGGCCTGCTCGCGGCCGGGATGGGCGTCAAGATGGCGCTGCTGGTGCTCGGCTTCTTGGCGCTGAAGCAATTTCCGCTGGGCGCAGAACCTGCGAAATTCTCGGAAATCGCGACCTTTGCCGTCACGTTCGTGGGCGCAGCACTGCTGTGCCAGATCGGCACGGCGCTGACGCTGGCCCGCGCGCTCGGCCGGCGACCCACGACCCACTGACCCTCGAGCCCACGACGAACATGCTTGCCAAGCGATTCCTGATCACGGTCTGGTTGTGCCTCGTGGCAGCGGCCGTGTTGCCCGCGCAGGAAGGCCCCCACGGTGAGGGCGGCGGCGCGCCGGAGTCCCAAGCGATCGAGCAGGGGCAAGCAGGCCAGCACGGAGGCGAGGGGCACGAGGGCCAAGGCCACGCCGAGCACGGCCACCATGGCCCGTCGCGGACGATGGAGATGACCGCCTCGGACATCTTCAAGTGGCAGTTCGACCACAGCGTCACCTACCCGATCGGGTTCCTCGAGACCGACGCGGACGGCCACCAGCACGAAGGCTGGCTGACGCTCTACAACGTGCAGCCGTGGCAGTGGACCTGCCTCGCGCTGATGCTGGTGGTGTTCCTGCCGGTCGTCGGCTCCTTCAAGAAGGGGCAGGTCGGCTGGCTGACGCGCGTGATGCGGGGCTTCTGCCTCTGGGTGCGCGACGAGATGGTCTACTCGGTCATGGGCAAGGAGGAGGGGCGCAAGTTCGCGCCGCTGTTCATGTTCATGTTCTTCTTCATCGTGTTCATGAACGTGATCGGCCTGATCCCCTCGGCCGGCCACAGCTTCCCGCTCGCGATCTA
>CAZTQF010000538.1:0-2785 GCA_964615255.1 uncultured candidatus Brocadiaceae bacterium
TAGAGCAGGCGGTCCAGCTCGGCGGAGGACTGTGCACGCTCGCCGACAGCAAGGGCGACCGCGAGCGGCTGTTCTCGACCCAGCGCTCGTGCCCGAACGGCCACGGCGCGCTGCCCGAGATGGAGCCGCGGTTGTTCTCCTTCAACAGCCCGCTGGGCGCGTGCCAGGAGTGCGACGGGATCGGGCAGACGTTCGGCTTCGCGCCTTCGCTGCTGGTCCGGGATCCGAGCGCCTCGATCCGTGGCGGCGCGCTGCACGCCTTCAACGACGAGGGCCGGCTGGTCTACGGACGGCTGACGGTGGACCACCTTCAGGGCGTGCTGCAGGCGTTCGGCGGCGACGTCGACACGCCGTGGCAGAAGCTCTCCAAGCGGGCGCAGCGCGTCGTCCTGCACGGCTCGGGCAAGAAGAAGTTCGAGTTCCAGTGGCAGCGGCGGACCGCGACGTTCCAGACGTCGGGGCGGGAGAAGATCGCGTTTCCGGGCCTGTTGGGGCACCTCGCGCGGGTCTACCGCCCGTCGCGGGCCCGGCACCTCGACCGGTTCCGCGCCGCGACCGACTGCCCCGCCTGTGACGGCAGCAGGCTCTCGGCCGCCGCGCGCGCGGTCCGGTTCACCGGGCGTTCGCTGCCGTCCGTGCTCGACCTCTCCGTCGACGACGCGTTGGCCTGGGTCCGCAGCGTCGAGCTCGCGGGCAACGACCTGCGCATCGGTCGCGACATCCTCAAGGAGATCGACCGGCGCTTGACCTTCCTGACGGACGTCGGGCTCGGCTACCTGACGCTCGCGCGCCGCGCGGCGACGCTCTCTGGCGGCGAGTCGCAGCGGATCCGGCTGGCCGCGCAGGTCGGCGCGGGCCTGCGCGGGATCCTCTACGTGCTCGACGAGCCGAGCATCGGCCTGCACGCGCGCGACCAGCAGCGGCTGCTCCGCACGCTCGAAGCGCTGCGCGACCGCGGCAACACGGTCGTGGTCGTCGAACACGACGAGGAGACGATGGAGCGGAGCGACTTCCTCGTCGACGTCGGGCCGGCGGCGGGCGCGCACGGCGGCGAGGTCGTCTCGGCGGGCACGCCGGAGCAGGTCAAGGCCGACGAGCGCTCGATGACCGGCCAGTACCTCCGCGGCGCGCTCCAGGTGCCGATGCGCAGCGAGCGCAGGGGCGAGGACCTCGGCGCGCTCGCGGTCCGCGGCGCGCGGCACCACAACCTCGACGGCCTCGACGTCGAGCTGCCGCTCGGGCGATTCGTTGCGGTGACCGGCGTGTCGGGTTCGGGCAAGTCCACGCTGGTGCACCACGTGCTCGTGCCGACGGTCCGCGACCGCCTCGCGGGTAAGGGCGTGGCGCCGGCGCACTGCGCCGCGGTCGACGGCGTGGAGCTGTTGGACAAGCTCGTCGAGATCGACCAGAAGCCGATCGGCCGCACGCCGCGGAGCAACCCGGCGACCTACACCGACGTCTGGACCCACGTGCGCGACCTGTTCGCGATGCTGCCGGAGTCCCGGCTGCGCGAATACAAGAAGGGGCGGTTCTCGTTCAACGTCGCGGGCGGGCGCTGCGAAGAGTGCCAGGGCGCGGGCGTGAAGACGCTCGAGATGAACTTCTTGGCGCCGGTCGAGGTCGTATGCGACGAGTGCGCGGGCGCGCGCTTTCACGCGGACACGCTGGAGATCCGCTTCAAGGACAAGAACGTCTACGACGTCCTGGAGATGACGGTGGAGGACGCCGCGGCGTTCTTCGCGGATCTGCCGAAGATCGCGCGCGGACTCAACGCGATGCTCGACGTCGGCCTGGGCTACCTCAAGCTCGGGCAACCCTCGACGACGCTCTCGGGCGGCGAGGCGCAGCGCGTCAAGCTGGCGACCGAGCTGCAGCGGCCCGCGACCGGCAAGACCCTCTACATCCTCGACGAGCCGACGACCGGCCTGCACTTCCAGGACGTCGCGAGGCTGTTGGACGCCCTGCAGCGGCTCGTCGACGCGGGCAACAGCGTGGTCGTGATCGAACACAACCTCGACGTGCTGCGCGCCGCCGACCACCTCGTGGACCTCGGCCCCGAGGGCGGCGTGGGCGGCGGGCGACTGGTCGCGGCGGGCACTCCCGAGGCCGTCGCCGAGGTCGAGGCCTCGCACACGGGCGCGGCGCTGCGCGCGCTCGGGGTCGGCAAGAAGCGGCGGCGCAAGGCGGGTCGACGCGCCCCGGCCAAAGCGGCCCGCGCGGTGGCGCCGTCGGCGATCACGGTCCGGGGCGCGCGGACGCACAACCTGCAGGCGGTGGACTGTGAGGTCCCGCTCGGCAGCTTCACGGTGGTCACCGGGCCATCGGGGTCGGGCAAGTCGAGCCTCGCGTTCGACACGATCTTCCAGGAAGGGCAGCGCCGCTTCCTCGAGAGCATGTCGACCTACGCCCGGCGGTTCCTCGGGCGCATGGACCAGGCGCCGGTCGACAAGCTCGACGGGCTCGGTCCGGCGATCGCGATCGACCAGAAGCGGACCGGCCGCAGCCCGCGCTCTACCGTGGCGACGACGACGGAGGTGCACGACTACCTGCGACTGCTCTACGCCCGCGTCGGTCGGCACCACTGCCCCGAGCACGGCCAGGAGCTGGTGAGCTGGTCTCCGAGCAAGGCGGCGGCGCACCTGCTCAAGGAGCACAAGGGCGCGCGGGCCTACGTGCTGGCGCCCGTGGCGATCCCGGCGCTCAAGGGCAAGGCCGGCAAGCAGTGGCTCGCGGGGCTGCGCGAGGAGTGGCGCGCGGACGGCTTCGTGCGCGCGCTGGTGAACGG
>CAZTQF010000539.1:0-2777 GCA_964615255.1 uncultured candidatus Brocadiaceae bacterium
GGCCCGCGACGTCGGCCTCGACTCGCGGCTGGCGTGCCAGGCCAAGCTCGAGCGCGTGCCCGACGGCGGCGCCGTCGAGGTCGTGGTGCCCTCCTGGAACGTCAACATCGTCAAGGAAGGGCACTGAGCGCGGCCGCGCCGCGCGCCGGCCGCTGGTCGCCGCCCAGCTCGCCTCAACCGCCGCCACCGGGGCGTAGCTCGACGGTGATCACCAGGCCTGCGTGGTCGGAGAGCTGGAGGGGCTCGCCGAGGTCGTCCGTGCCCATCCAGAGCTCCTGGTAGTCGCGCGCCGTCACTCCGTAGCCTTGGTAGGCACGGACCAGCACGTGGTCGATCCGACCGGCGCGACCGAGGCTCCGCCCCGCGGTGAGGTTATGGTAGCCGGTGACGAGCGGCGCATACTCGGGGCTGCGGATCGACGCGTTGAGGTCTCCGAGGATGATCGCAGGCGCGGGCGTCGTCGCTTCAGCGTCGACGAAGGCAGCCAGCTCTCGTAGCTGCACCGCGCGGTCCTCTCGATAAGACGCGCCCGGGTAGGAGGCGATGCAATGGGTGTTGAAGCAGTCGACGCTCCCGACGCCGTCGATTCCCAGCCGCACCATCGCGGCCCCTTTGCCGGCGTAGAAGTCGCCGTGGCGGAACTGATACCACGCCCCGTTGCGGGAGTAACGCCAGAAGGACGCGCGCTCGACGCGGTGCGGCGTGAGCACGTGGAGGCCGCTGCCCATCACGCCGCTCGGGAAGTAACGGCGCTGGTAGGACAGCCCCGAGACCCGCTCCAGCTCCGCCTCCAGCAGCTCTCGATGGTCGCCGTCGAACGCCTCCTGCAGCCCGATGAAGTCCGGCCGCAGCGCGCCCAGGCGCCGGCCGATCGCCCGCATCCGCTCGGGCCGTCGCGAGGCGACGAACAAATCCTGGACGTTGAAGGTGACGACCTTCAGCGCCAGCGGCAACCGCGGACCTGCCGCCGGCGCGACATCCGGCCTCGCGGGGCGCGCGGCGCTGCACGCCGCGACCAGAGACCAGCAGAGCAGCAGGACCGTCCGCGCCATGGCCGACAGCGTAGTCCGTCAGGCGCGCCGAGCGGAAGCCTCCGTAGGCCGCTCGCCGGGCTGCCACTATGGTGGGCGCGCCCATGACCGCGCGCACTCCCGACCTCGCCCCCGTCGCCAACACGATCCGTTGCCTCACGATGGACGCCGTCCAGAAGGCCAACTCCGGCCACCCGGGCATGCCGATGGGCATGGCCGAGGTCGCGGCGGTGCTCTGGACCGAGTTCTTGCGCTGGTCGCCCGAGGAGCCCGAGTGGATGGGCCGCGACCGCTTCGTGCTCTCGGGCGGCCACGGCTCGATGCTGCTCTACTCGCTGCTGCACCTCGCCGACTACCCGGTCTCGCTAGACGACCTCAAGCAGTTCCGCCAGCTGCACAGCAAGACGCCGGGCCACCCCGAGTTCGGCGACACGGTCGGCGTCGAGACCACCACCGGCCCGCTCGGCCAGGGCTTCGCCAACGCGGTCGGCATGGCGATCGCGTCGAAGATGGCGGTCGCTCGAACGGGCACCGAGCTGCTCGGCGGGCGCGTGTTCGTCACCGTCGGCGACGGCGACCTGATGGAGGGCCTCAGCTACGAAGCCGCAGCGCTCGCAGGACACCTCGCGCTCGACAACCTGGTCTGCCTGTTCGACGACAATCACATCACCATCGAGGGGCACACCGACCTCGCGACCGGCGAAGACGTCGCGGCGCGGTTCGCGGCGCAGGGCTGGCGCGTCCTGTGTTGCGACGGACACGACGTGCCCGACGTGCGCCGCGCGCTGACCGAAGCGACGGCGGCGGGCGACCGCCCGACCCTGGTGTGCTGCAAGACGACCATCGGCAAGGGCAGCCCGAACAAGGCCGACACCCACGGCGTGCACGGCGCGCCGCTGGGCCCTGAAGAGGTCGCGAACACCAAGCAGGCCTTGGGGCTGCCCGCCGAGGACTTCTACGTGGCGCCTGAGGCGCGCGCGCTGTTCCGCGCGCGCAAGGCCGACAACGAGGCCGCGCGCGCGCGGTGGCACCAGGACTTCGCCGCGTGGCGTGAGCAGCACCCCGACGACGCCGCCGCCTGGGACGCGATGCGCGCCCGCCCCGCGGCGCAGGACCTGCTCGAGCCCTTTTTGAGAGCAGCCGGCGACGACAAGGCGGCGACCCGGGCGGTCAGCGGCGAGGTCATCCAGAAGGCCGCTGAGCTCGTGCCGGGCTTCGTCTCGGGAAGCGCCGACCTGGACCCGTCCTGCAAGACGGCCATCAAGGCAGCTGGCTCGTTCACCCGCAGCGACCGCAGCGGCCGCACGCTGCACTACGGCATCCGCGAGCACGCCATGGGCGCGGTCATGAACGGCGTCGCGCTGCACGGCGGCTTCCACCCGGCCGGCAGCACGTTCTTGGTGTTCGCCGACTACATGCGCACGCCGATCCGGCTGGCGTCCTTGATGCAGCTCTCGACGACGTTCGTGTTCACGCACGACAGCCTGATGGTCGGAGAAGACGGCCCCACCCACCAGCCGGTCGAACAGCTCGCGACCCTGCGCGCGATCCCCAACCTGCACGTGTTCCGGCCGGCCGACGGCCCCGAGACCGCCGCGGCCTGGGCGCACGCCCTGAGCCGTGAAGGCGGCCCGGTCGCGCTGGCGCTGACGCGCCAGGGCCTGCCGCCGCTGCCGCACCAGGACCGCTGGGACGCGACCGAAGCGCTGCGCGGCGGCTACGTCGTCGTCGACGTGGCGGACGCCA
>CAZTQF010000540.1:0-2768 GCA_964615255.1 uncultured candidatus Brocadiaceae bacterium
CCCCCCGCCCCCCCCCCTCCCCAGAGAACCCCCCCAGTCACCCGAGCCCTCAGCCCCCCCCCCCCCGACCATGACCGTCATCCCGATCACCTGTGACAACTGCGGCGCGAAGTACAAGCTGCCGGAGACCTTCAAGGGCAGCCAGGCCAAGTGCCAGAAGTGCGGCAGCGTGATCGACGTCGCCAAGCAGCGCGAGGCCGCCGAAGCCGGCGGCGACGCCAAGCCGGCCGCCGCGGCGAAGCCCGCCGCCAAGGCCCGCCCGGCTGTCGACCGGAGCAAGGCCCGCGCCGGCGCCGCTGGCAGCACCCGCAAGGCGACCGCCGACAAGCCCGCGCGCCCGTCGCGCAGCCGCGGGCGAACCGCCGAGGCCGACGAGGGCGAGGAGCGGCCGCGCCGCGGGCGCGCCGAGAAGAAGAAGGACAACACGCCGATGATCCTGGGCGCGGTCGGCCTCGTGCTGCTGCTCGCGGTCGGCGGCTACTTCGCGTTCGCCGGGGGTGACGAGCCCAAGGCCGACGAGCAGGTGAACACGAACAACGCCGGCGCACCTGCCAACGCGCCGAAGGCCGACGACGCGGACGGGCCGAAGGAGCCCGCCGACGAGGCGGCCGCTCCCGCGGCGCCGACGTCGGACGGCGGCGCCGACGCCAAGCTCGACGCGCTGGTCGCCATGATCAAGGAGCAGGTCGCCAAGGTCGCTCCCGAGGCGCCCCCGATCCCCGACGCGCAGCTGCGCACCATGCTGCAGCAGCAGCTGAAGTCCCAAGGCGTCGACCTCGCCCAGCTGCCCGAGGGCAGCATGCAGTCGATCGCTGACGGCCTCTCCGCGATCCTGCAGGGCATGGTCCCGGGCGGCGCCGACGCGCAGGCGAAGCCCGCCGACGCGCCCGCCGCCGACGCGGTGCCGATGCCCGACGGCCCCAAGGAGCCGTGGATGAAGCAGCGCAATCCGGCGCAGACGATGGCCGACGTCAAGTCCGCCGCCGAGCTGTACGGCGACGTCCAGTGGCCGGAGAGCATCGACGCCGCCAAGAAGGCCGAGATCATGGGGATCGCCGAGGACCTCGACGTCAACGGCGGCATCCGGCACATCCGCGCCAAGCGCAAGCTGGTCGAGGCGGGCTACGCCGGCCTGTTCGGGGTCCTGGAGCGCCTGCACGGCCTGGACTACCGCAGCGCCGACGACGCCGCGTTCGGCTTCGAGCTCAACAAGATGATCGAGGAGGTCACCGGCGGCCTCAACGCCCGCTACGCAGCCGTCCAGGCGGGCGAGGACATCCACCCGGCCAAGGCCCAGTGGAACACCAAGAACGTCAAGGCGTGGATGTCGACGTTCGCGAAGTGGCCCGACGAGGCGGCGTTCACCGCGGCCAAGAAAGCGCGCGCCAAGAACGCCAAGTAGGAGCAAGCTGCGGCGGCGGCAAAGCCGGCGAGGCGGCGAGACGGCGGCGGCGGAAGCGCCTATGCTGCCCGCCCTCTCATGACCGACTTTGCCACAGGGCTCACTCCCCGCGAGATCACCCGCCGCCTCGACGACTACATCGTCGGCCAGCAGAAGGCCAAGCGCGCCGTCGCGGTCGCGCTGCGCAACCGCTGGCGTCGGCGCCAGCTGGGCCCCGAGCTGGCCGCGGACGTCTACCCGAAGAACATCCTGCTGATCGGCCCGACCGGCGTCGGCAAGACCGAGATCGCGCGGCGGCTGGCGACGCTGGCGCGGGCCCCGTTCGTCAAGGTCGAGGCGACCAAGTACAGCGAGACCGGCTACCACGGCCGCGACGTCGAGTCGATGGTCCGCGACATGGTCGACGCGTCGATCGCGCTGGTCCGCGCCGAGAAGGTCAAGGAGGTCGAGCAGAAGGCCGCCGACGCCGCCGAAGCGCGCATCTACGACGCGCTGCTCGAGGAGCTGGGCCTCGAGGAATACCATGACGGCAGCGCGGGCATGCCCGGGATCACCGAGGGCGGCTTCTGGAAGCCGCTGCCGCCGCCGCCGGACAGCGGCGACCAGGAGCACGACTCCCCCGAAGCGCTCGCCGAGCGCGAGCAGGCGCGCGTCCGGCTCAAGGACGACCTGCACGAGCGCCGCATCGAGGAGCGCACCGTCGAGGTCGAGGTGCGCGACACCGCGACGCCGACGCTCAGCGTCATGGGCCCGCAGGGCAACGAGACCATGGGCATCGACGCGGCCGCGCTCCAAGAGATGTGGGGCCGGTCGCCGGGCAGCAAGACCAAGGTGCGCAAGCTGAGCATCAAGGAGGCCCGCGCGATCCTGCACGACGAGGAGGCCGACAAGCTGCTCGACCAGGACCAGATCGTGCAGGAGGCGCTCGACCGCGCGCAGAACGACGGCATCGTGTTCCTCGACGAGATCGACAAGATCGTCAGCTCGGGCGGCAGCGACGGCCCGGACGTGTCCCGCGAGGGCGTGCAGCGCGACCTGCTCAGCGTCGTCGAGGGCTGCGCCGTCTACACCCGCTACGGCCACGTCCGCACCGACCACATGCTGTTCTTGGCGGCGGGCGCGTTCCATTTCCACAAGCCCAGCGAGCTGATCCCCGAGCTGCAGGGCCGCTTCCCGGTGCGCGTCGCGCTGCAGTCGCTGACCGAGGACGACTTCGTGCGCATCCTCAGCGAGCCGAAGAACGCGCTCGCGCGGCAGTACGTCGCGCTGTTCCGGACCGAGGGCGTCGAGTTGGAGTTCGCCGACGACGGCCTCCGCCGCCTCGCCGGCCTCGCCTTCCGCGCCAACAAGACCACCCAGGACATCG
>CAZTQF010000541.1:0-2761 GCA_964615255.1 uncultured candidatus Brocadiaceae bacterium
GTCCTCCGCGTCGGGCGGCGTCGCCCCCGAGCGCGCGAGCACGCGGCGCAGCGCCGGCAGTGCGAGCACGGTCGGAAGCTGGCGCAGCGGATTCTGTGCGCTTTGGAACGGAGGAGTCGTCGGCACGGCGGTCTCTTCTCCTCTGTTCGGCTCCGCACGTCCGTTCGCTCAAGCGTAGCCTGCACCTCCGGGAACTCGGGGCCGCCTGTCGTGGCCGCTCGGCAACCAATTCGTTGTTCGCAACGGCCTTACGCGTCGCCGCCCGGGTCCGTCGTCGGCGGCTCCTCGGGCGTGGCACCGTCTTCGCTACAAGACCATTGGCATGACGTGTTCCCCCTCGCACCCAACCCGCCGCGCGCCCTCGTCTCCAGCGCGTGAGCGGATTCGCTCGCAATCCGCAGCGCTGCTCCGCCGCCTCGGCTGCGCCCGGCTGTTCTCGGAGGACGGCGGCGGCGCAGACGACGCCTTGGCGACCGAGCTGATGGAGGCGTTCCGCGCCACGCGCGACCCCCTCGCGTTCGACGCGCTCGTCCGCTGGGCCGGGCCCCAGCTGCGCGCCCGCATCCGCGCCCGCCTGCGCCGCATCGGGGCCGGGCTCGACGTCGACGAGGTCCTGCAGGACACCTTCGTCAACGTCTACCGCTACCCCGACCGCTTCGCGGCCGCGCGCGCGGGCGCCTTCGCGGCGTGGTCTTCGACCATCTCCGACAACGCCATCCGGCGGCTGCTGCGCACGCGCCGACGCGACGCGGACGTCGCGCTCCGCGACCCCGAACTCCTGCAGGCTCGCGCCGACCAACGCACGGCCGAACCCGGCCGCGTGGCCGCGGCGCGGGAGGACTGCGCGGCCGCGGCCGCTGCGTTCCAGGTGGTGCTGCAGGCCTACCTCGCGTGCTTCCAGCTTTTGTCCGAGCGCGAGCAGTTCGTGCTGCAGATGGTCGAGGTGCGCGGCATGCGCTACGCCGCGCTCGGCGAAGCGCTCGGCGTGCGGGCCGACGCGCTCAAGATGGTGGTGTTCCGCGCGCGCAAGCGGCTGCACGAGCGGATCTCCCAGGTGCTGACCGGCTCGGCCCCGTCGGATCGCACGCCGGGCCGGCGGCGCGCGGTCGCCTGACGAGCGCGTCGACGGCTTGCATCGGACGCCGGCCGGGACAAGCTCTCGCCATGTCCAGCCACGAGACCGTCGACCGTTTGTTCGTCCGCTGCCGGCAGCTCGTGACCCTCACCGACGGCGCGCCGACCGGTCCTCGCCGCGCGGAGGCGATGCAGGCGATGGGCGTGGTCGAGGACGGCGCGGTCGCGGTCAAGGACGGCCGCATCGTCGCCGTCGGGACCACCGCCGAGGTGACGGCGCGCTACCGCGCGCCCGAAGAGCTGGACCTCGACGGCTTCGTGGTGCTGCCGGGCTTCGTCGACTGCCACACGCACCCGGTGTTCGCCGAGACTCGGGAGCGCGAGTTCCACATGCGCTGCGCTGGCGCGGACTACATGGCGATCGCGCAGGCAGGCGGCGGCATCCTCAGCTCGATGCGCGCGGTGCGCGAGGCCTCGCTCGACCAGCTGACCGAGCGCACCGAGCAGCACCTCTGGCGCTTCCTCGAGCACGGCATCACGACGATCGAAGCCAAGGGCGGCTACGGCCTCTCGCTGGCGGCCGAGCACAAGAGCATGCAGGCGCTCGACGCAGCAGCGGCGCTGGTGCCGCTCACCCTGAAGCGCACGTTCCTCGGCGCGCACGAGTTCCCGCCGGAGTACCGCGACGACCGCGGCGAATACGTGCGGATCGTCTGCGAGGAGATGATCCCGGCGCTGGCGCCTATGGCCGACTACTGCGACGTGTTCGCCGAGCCGGGCGTGTTCACCAAGGAGCAGAGCGAGCGCGTGCTCCGGGCCGCGCGCGACGCCGGCCTGCGGCTGCGCGTGCACGCCGACGAGATCCAGCCGATGGGCGGCGCGGAGCTGGCGGTCGCGCTCGGCGCGGACTCGGCGGACCACCTGGGCCAGATCTCCGACGCCGGCATCGCCGCGATGGCCGCGAGCGACACCACGGCGGTGTTGCTGCCAGGGACGATCTTCTTCCTCGCCAAGCCGGGCTACGCGCCGGCGCGCAAGATGATCGAAGCCGGCTGCGCGGTCGCGCTCGCGACCGACTTCAACCCCGGCTCGTCGCACACGCAGTCGATGACGCTGATCCACACGATCGCCTGCACGCAGATGAAGATGTCGGTCGAGGAGTGCATCGTCGCCTCGACGATCAATCCTGCGTTTTCCCTGCAGCTCGACCACGAGGTCGGCACGCTGCACCCGGGCAAGCGCGCCGACCTGTGCGTGCTCGATCTGCCGAGCTACCAGGCGCTCGGCTACGCCTTCGGCAGCAACCCGGTCGCGATGACGATCAAGGACGGGGTCCCGGTGATGGCGAATGTGTCCGACCGGTGCCCTGACTGGTTCGGGGACGGCGTCGCGCTGGAGGGTGACGGCGAGGGCGAAGACGCCTGATCAGCCCCGGCGCGCGACCATGACGAGGCGGCCGCTGTCGACGCGGAACACCTCGCCTTCGGCGCCGAACGCGTGCGCCGACGCGAAGCCCGCCTCGAGCATCCAGTCGCGCAGCTCCGGCGCCGAGAACAGGCGCAGGGTGTAGGCGCACGCGCGCGTCGGCTGGCCGCTCCGGGTGACGAAGCGGCGCACGTGCAGCCGCCCCTCGCCGGGGTCGAAGCGGCTCCGGTCGATCAAGAAGTGCCGCCCGCGCTCGTCCTCG
>CAZTQF010000542.1:0-2760 GCA_964615255.1 uncultured candidatus Brocadiaceae bacterium
GCTTTGGCTCGTTTCTGGCCCAGCGGCTCGGGCTCGGTGACAAGGCCTGCCGGACGCTGCTCGCGGCTGGGATGGCGGGAGGGGTGGGCGCGATCTTCCGCGCGCCGTTCGCGGGCGCCCTGTTCGCGGCCGAGATCCTCTACCGCGACGCCGAGCTGGAGAGCGAGGTCGTCATCCCGGCGTTCTTGTCGTCGGCGACCGCCTACTGCGTCTTCTGCGGCTGGCTCGGGGAGTTCGGCGTGCTCTTCGAGCTGGGGGCGGGCTTCGAGTTCTCGGCTTTGACCGAGCTCCTGCCCTACACCCTGCTCGCGCTCGTGCTGCTCCCCGCGATCTGGCTGTACGTGCGGTGCTTCTACGGCGTCGAGCGCGCGCTGGGCCGGCTGCCGCTCCCCAAGGCGGCGACCGCGGGGCTGGGCGGGGCGCTCACGGGCGCGGTCGCCCTGCTCGCCTGGCAGCTGGTCGACGACGAGCGGGCGCTCGCGGTCTTGAGCAGCGGCTACGGCATCCTGCAGCAGACGCTCGACGGCGACGTCGTCGGATGGAGCGGAGCCTGCCTGCTGCTGCTCGTGGCGTTCGGCAAGCTGGCCGCGACCTCCTTCACGATCGGAGCTGGCGGCAGCGCCGGCGTCTTCGGCCCCAGCATGGTCATCGGCGGCGCCGTCGGCGGCGCCGTCGGCATCGCCTGCCACCAGTGGGGGCTGGTCGAGAACCCGGCGAGCCTGTGCATCGTTGGGATGTGCGGCTTCTTCGCGGGCGCGGCCAAGACCCCGATCTCGACCATCGTGATGGTGACCGAGATGACCGGGAGCTACCAGCTGCTGCTCCCGGCCGTCTGGGTCTGCGGACTGACGTTCTTGCTCAGCCACCGGATGGCGCTCTATCAGAAGCAGGTCCTCAACCGGGCGCTCTCGCCGGCCCACAAGGGCGAGTACGTCGAGGCGCTGCTCGAGGACATGATCGTCGCTGACGTCTTTGAGCCGACGGAGGTCGCGGTCGTCACGTCGTCGATGCCGCTCCGCGACATCGTGCGCGTGATCGCCAAGAGCCGGCAGGACTACTTCCCGGTGATCGACGACGGCCAGTTCGTCGGCATGGTCTCCGCGCACGACGTGCGCGAGCACACCTTCGACCAGGAGATCTACCGGCTCGCGATCGCGTCGGACGTGATGTCGTCGCCGCCGGTCTTCGTCCGGCCGGGCGACGATCTGCACAAGGCCCTCGAGACGTTCGACTCCATCTGGATCGACGAGCTGCCCGTGGTCGACGCCGACGACGCCAACGTCGTGCTCGGCCGCCTGCCGCGTCGCGCGATCAACCGCGCCTACACGAAGAAGCTCAGCGAGCTGCGCAGGCTGCAGCAAGACCAGCTGGAGGCCTGAGGTGGCCGCGATCTTCTTGACCAAGCTGCAGACCGAGCCGCACCTGTTCGTCTACGTGGTCGTCACGGTCGTTCTGAGCATCACGCTGCACGAGCTGGCGCACGGGCTCGTCGCGCTGCGACTCGGCGATCCGACGCCGAAGCTGAGCGGACACTGGACCTGGAACCCGGTCGTGCACATGGGCGCGCCCTCGCTGGTGATGCTGTTGCTGTTCGGGATCGCGTTCGGCGCCATGCCCGTCGACCCGACGCGGCTGCGGGGCAAGCGCGCCGAGGCGCTGGTCGCGCTCGCGGGGCCGGCCAGCAACCTCGCGCTCGCGCTCGTCGGGGCGACCGCGCTCGCGGTCTGGCAGCTCGCCGTAGACGGCCGCGCGGACACCGTCCTGATGGCGAACCTGCGCGAGTTCGTCTTCGTCTTCAGCGTCATCAACGCGGCGCTCGCGATCTTCAACCTGATCCCGGTGCCGCCGTTCGACGGCGCCCACGTGCTCGCCGGCCTGGTGCCCGCCTACGGCCGCTGGCTGCGGTCGGTCGGCGATCCTCGGCTGTTCGTCGGCGTGCTGCTGGTGGTCTTCCTCGGGCTGAGCCAGGTGGACGGCGGCATCACCGCGCCCGCCGCGGCGAGCGTGCGGGCCTATCTGCAGTGGATCTATGGCCTCGCGGGGCGGTGAGCCGACCGACTTTCTCGCCACCGGCAACCATCCCAGATCCCACGCAGTTCGTGATCGGATCCAAAAAGATGTTTGGACTTTGTTTGGGTCGAGGCTAAGGTCCCGAACATGCGCCTGAGGGCGCGCGACACCTGACGACGCCCTTGGGAGGGGTGATCTACGATGAAATCGAAGGCAGCGAACAGGGCCGGCGACGGCAAGGCAGACAAGAGGGAAGCGATGAAGGCCGAGGCGCTCTCCGACGCGCTGGCCTCGATCCACAAGAACTACGGCGACGGGTCGATCATGCGCCTCGGCGAGCAGACGATCGCGCCGATCGACGGGATCTCCACCGGATCGCTGGGGCTCGACCTCGCCACCGGCGGCAAGGGCTTCCCGCGCGGCCGGGTGATCGAGGTCTACGGCCCCGAGTCGTCGGGCAAGACCACGCTGACGCTCCACGTCGTGGCGAACTGCCAGAAGATGGGGGGGACGTGCGCCTTCATCGACGCCGAACACGCCCTCGATCCGCAGTACGCCCGGCGGCTTGGGGTCGACCTCGATTCCCTCCTGATTTCCCAGCCCGATCACGGCGAGCAAGCCCTTGAAATTGCAGACAACTTGGTTCGCTCCGGCGCCATTGACATCCTCATCATTGACTCCGTTGCCGCATTGACTCCCAAAGCGGAAATTGAAGGGGAGATGGGCGACTCACATGTTGGCTTGCAGGCG
>CAZTQF010000543.1:0-2756 GCA_964615255.1 uncultured candidatus Brocadiaceae bacterium
ACTTCGCACGGTCGGCTTGGCTGGCAATGTTGGTGATCTTCGCTTGGATTGTGCTTGGCATGTCCGCTCCCTGCTTTGACCTCAGTTTCCGTTACTCCGCCACGTCGTGCCAGCTGCCGTCCTGACCCGACGCCAGCACGCTCTCGCAGACCTGCTGCGTGACCTGTGCGTCCCGAAACGTCGGGCCCACCGCCTCACCCTTCGCCAAGGCCGCGACGAAGTCGGCGAACTGGTGCACGAAGCTGTGCTCGTAGCCGATCTGCAGGCCGGGGACCCACCACTTGTCCATGTAGGGCATGTCGCCGTCAGTGACGTGGATCGAGCGCCAGCCGCGGGTGATCGACTCGTCTCTGTGGTCGAAGTACTCGAGGCGGTGCAGGTCGTGCAGGTCCCAGCGGATCGAGGCGTGCTCGCCGTTGATCTCGAACGTGTAGAGCGCCTTGTGGCCGCGCGCGTAGCGCGTCGACTCGAAGATGCCCATCGAGCCGTTGTCGAAGCGGCACAGGAACGCGCAGGCGTCGTCGATGCCGACGGGCTCGACCTTGCCGCTGTCGCTGTGCACGCGCTCCTTGACGAAGGTCTCGGTCATGGCGCTGACCTTGCCGATCTTGCCGTTGAGCCACATCGCGGTGTCGATGCAGTGCGCCAGCAGGTCGCCGGTGACGCCGCTGCCGGCCGCGGCCGCGTCCAGGCGCCAGGTGCCGGCGCCGCCCTGCGGGACGTCGGACGCGATCGTCCAGTCCTGCAGGAACTGCGCGCGGTAGTGGTAGATCCGGCCGAGGCGGCCGTCGTCGATCAGCTGCTTGGCGAGCGTCACGGCGGGCACGCGGCGGTAGTTGTACCAGACCGTGTTGGCGACACCCGCCTCCTCGACGGCGTCGACCATTTCCTGGCCCTCGGCGGCGGTGCGCGCCAGAGGCTTCTCGCACATGATGACCTTGCCAGCCGCGGCCGCGGCGAGCGCGATCTCCTTGTGGCTGTCGTTGGGCGTGCAGATGTCGACCGCGTCGATGTCGTCGCGCGCGATGAGCGCCTTCCAGTCGGTCTCGGACGAGGCGAAGCCCCACTTCTTGGCGAACGCGGCGGCGGCGCCGTCGCTGCGGGCGCAGACGGCCTGCAGCACCGGCTCCATGCCGAGGTCGAAGAAGTTGGGGGCCTTGCGGTAGGCGTTGCTGTGGGCCCGGCCCATGAAGCCGGTGCCGATCAGCCCGATGCGGAGTTGCTTGTCGCTCATGGGTGCGCTCCTACGACCAGCCGTGCGCGGCGCGCACGGACAGCATGGCCTCGAGGATGTCGTTCCAGGTCTGCGGGTCCGCCATCACCTTGTTGTCGAACATGCAGCCGTCCCAGCAGAGGTGCTGCACGGCCTTGGTGGCGGTGCCGTCCGGGTTGTTGAGCCAGAAGCCTGCGTAGTGCGGGATGTCGAGCTTGCCGTCGGGGTCCTTGGGCAGGCAGTGGCGGCCGGTCTTGTCGTGCGAACCCGAGCCGAACACGGTCGCGTCGTTCTGCGCGACGTGGAAGTCGAGCACCCACGGCCGCAGCGCCGCGGTCATCTCGACGTAGGCGGCGTCCAGGCTCGCGCGGTCGCCCCACTCGT
Organism: uncultured candidatus Brocadiaceae bacterium; assembly: GCA_964615255.1. Classification (GTDB taxonomy): domain Bacteria; phylum Planctomycetota; class UBA1135; order UBA1135; family UBA2386. Next base: position 1,598 of record CAZTQF010000543.1, read on the forward strand.
AGTCGTCGGGGAGGATGCGGTCCTCGGGCGCGTTGTAGCCCATCGTGTAGAGCAGCGTGTGCGCCATGTCGGCCTGGAAGCCGAGCGTGCCCTTGCGGTCGGTCATCTCGAGCAGCTGCACCATGCGCTTCCAGCTGTGCATGCCGCCCCAGCAGATCTCACCCTCGGCGGCGAGCTTCTCGCCGTGGGCGTCGGCGATGTCCGCGGCCTTCTGGAACGTGTCGGCGATCAGCTGCTGGCTCTCTTCCGGCGCCTCGCTCCACTCGCTGACGCCTGCGGCCGAGTCGATGCGCACGACGCCGTAGGGCCGGATGCCGAGCTCCTTCAGGTCGCGCGCGATCCGGCAGGCCTTCTCGACCTGCGTCAGGAACTTCTGCCGCGACTCCTCGTCGCCCATCGCCGAGCCGCCGCCGGTCGGCGTCCACACGGGCGCGACCAGCGAGCCGATGACCAGGCCCTTGTCGCCGACCTGGTCGGCGAGCCGCTTGAGGTCGTCCTTGGTCGACTCGATGTCGGTGTGCGGCAGCGACAAGAACAGGTCGATGCCGTCGAACCGCTGGCCGTCGACTTCGGCGTCGGCGGTCCACGCGAGCATCTGCTCGAACGGGATCGGCGGGTTCTCGGTGCCTTCTTCCTTGCCGACGAGGCCTGGCCAGGCGGCGTTGTGGAGCTTGGGGTAGGTGTGGTCTTGGCTCATGGGACGAGTCAGGGAGCGGGGAGTGCAGAGCCGGCAGCTGCGCCGGGCGGCCCGATCATAGGTCGCCGACCCGGCGCTGCCACCGCGGGCTTGGGCTCGCCGCACGCCACGAAGCCTCGCGCGCTCGAGAGCCGGGGCTTGCAGCTGCCTGCGGGAGCGGGACGATCGGGTCGACGCCGGCTCCTGCGGGCGTGCCTTCTCCCCTGTCTCCCGGATCTCGCCATGACGAACCTCCGTCTGTCGGTCTGCGCGTTCGCAGCCATCCTCTCCGCGCCTGCGGTGGCGCAGCTCGACTGGCAGCCGGTCGCGACCGCGACCAGCCCGAGCGCGCTGTTCCACGCGGCGTCGGCGCAGGACATCCTGCGCGGCCGGGCTGTGATGTTCGGTGGCACCGACGGCACCTACGTCCCGGGCAGCGCGACGTGGGAGTTCGACGGCGTCGACTGGAGCGCCGTGCCGGTC
>CAZTQF010000544.1:0-2744 GCA_964615255.1 uncultured candidatus Brocadiaceae bacterium
GACCTGGCCGAGCGGCGGCTCGCCCTCGATCTCCTCGAGGTCGTAGCGCACGCGCACGAGCTGCTTGTCGGACTCGACGAGGCGGGCGAGGTCGATTGGCGTGCCGGAGAGGATCGCGTCGGCGGGGTAGCGACCGAAGATGGCGCCCTGCAGGTAGCCGTCCGCGGCCTGGTCGCCCACGTTGCCCAGGATCTTCGGGTCCTCCCATTTGCCGCTCTCGCGCAGGGAGAGGAGGCGAGCGCCCGCAGCGCGCGCGACGGCGACCGCGAAGTCGAGGCGAGAGGTGAGTTCAGATGCGTCGAGCATGGCGGGGCAGCGTACGGGATCAGGACAGGGTGAACGGGAAGAAGATCGGCGTCAGCCAGACCGTGACGGCGCCGAGGATCAGCGTGAGCGGCACGCCCGCGCGCAGGAAGTCGACGAAACGATATCCACCCGGGCCGTAGACCATCAGGTTGGTCTGGTAGCCGATCGGTGTCGCGAAGCAGGCAGAGCCGCCCATCATGACCGTCACGACGAACGGCCGGGGGTCGAGGCCCGCGGCCTGCGCGGTCGCGACGGCGACCGAGAACATCAGCGCGACCGCTGCCGTGTTCGAGATCGCGGACGTCAGCGCCGCCGTGCCGAGGAAGGTCGCGACCAGCAGGCCGCGGGGCGAGCTGCCGCAGCAGCGGGTCACGCAGTCGGCGAGCACCGCGGCCGCGCCGCTCTGCTCGATCGCAGCGCCGAGCCCGAGCGACGCGCCGATGACCGTCAGCACGCTCCAATCGACGCCGCGCCGGCCCTCGGTCACGGTGCAGCACCGCGTCGCGACCATCGCGGCCGCGGCCATCAGCGCGGCGACCGTCATGGGATAGAGGCCGGCCGTCGTCAGGGCGACCATGGCCACGAGCACCGCGATCGCGACGGGGGCCCGGCGGTGGTTGCGGGGAGCCGAGTCCTCCAGCGAACGGACCAGCAGGAAGTCGCTCGACCGCCCGGCGCGCACGTCGAAGCCAGGGTCCGCCTCCACGAGCAGCAGGTCGCCAGGCTGCAGCCGGATCTCCCCGACCTTGGCCCGGACGCGCGCGCCGTTGCGCGACACCGCGATGACCGCGCCGTGGAAGCGCGTGCGGAAGCCCGCCTCGCGCACCGTCGTCCCCGAGAGCACCGACGTATCCGCGACCACGGCCTCGAACAGGCGCCGCCGGTGCCGCGGCGAGCTGAGCTTGAAGACCTGATCGGTCGCGACCACGAAGCCGCGCGCCTGCACGAGGTCACGGATCGAGTCGACGACGCCCGCGAACAGCAGCCGGTCCCCCTCACGAAGCACGCGGTCGGGAGCCACCGGCGCGAGCAGCTCGGCGCCACGTTCGATCTGGATCAGGAAGCCGCCCGGCACGTTGCGCAGCCCGGCCTCGTCGACGGTCTTGCCCGCCATCGGGCTGCCGTCGGGCACCAACAGCTCGAGCGTGTACTCGCGCGCGTCGTCCATGGCCGCGTCCCGCCCTGAGTGGTCGGGCAGCAGCCGCGGCCCGAGCCACCAGAGCACGCCGCCGCAGACCAAGGCCGCGGGCAGGCCGACGAGGCTGATGTCGAACATCGCCAGCGGCGTCATCGCAGGATCCGCCATCACCAGCCCGGCGACCACGAGGTTGGTGCTCGTCCCGATCAGCGAGCAGGTGCCGCCGAGGATCGCCGCATAGCTCAGCGGGATCAGCAGCCGCGACGCAGGCACCTGCAGGCGCTTGCCCCAGTCCTGCACCGCAGGGATCATCATCGCCACGACCGGCGTGTTGTTGAGGAACGCGCTGAGTCCCGCGACGGGCGCCATCACGCGCACCAGCGCGCCGCGCTCGGTGCGCGGGCGACCGAGCAGCCCGGACGCGATCCAGTCGATGGCGCCGGTGTCGCGCAGTCCGACCACGACGACGAACAGCGCCGCGACGGTCAGCACGCCCGGGTTCGCGAACCCCTGGATCGCTTCCTCCACCCCGATGACCCCGACCTGCCAGCCCGCGGCCGTCGGCAGCGGCGTGGCCATCACCGCCGTCAGCGCGGCCATGAAGATCCCGTCGGGGGCCACCCTCGTGAACCCCAGCAGCAGCAGCGTCCCGACGAGCACGCCGAGGACGAACCCGACCTCCAAGGTCATGGCCGCGCCGTCAGCTCCCGACCACGGCGGCGGGCCGCGGCGCAGGCCGGAGGTTCCGCTGCGAGTCTTCCGCCGCGGGCAAGGACGGCAGCTCGACCGTCGGCTCGGCCCCTGCGCCGCTCGCGATGGCTTCGATCGCCGCGGCGGCAACGGCCCAAGGAGACGCGCCGGGTCCCGCGTGGGCAGGCGAGGCCACCTCGGCGCAGCCGGGCAACGCGACAGCGTCCGGGACGACGTGCACCTGTGCCGCCGCCCGCCCCGCGGAGGTGACCGCGCGGTGCGTGCGCTCGTCGGGCACGACGACGACGTCGGCCTCTGCGGCGACGTGCGGCGTGAGCGCGAGGGGCTGGGCCGCGCGGTCGGCGTCGACGTGGACCGCCCAGCGGCGGCAGGCCGGCCGATCGGCGCGGCTCTGACCGCCTGTGGAGAGCCAGAGGTCGACGCGGCCAGGGTTTCGCGAGAGCGACGACTCCAGCTCCGGGGCGCGTTCGCGCAGCCACGCGAGGTCGCGCTGGATGCCCCCCCGCGGCACGACGCAGAGGTCAACGTTGCCGCGCGCGAGGAGCGAACGACCGATCTCGAGGGTCCGCTCGGAGTCAGTCGACGACTC
>CAZTQF010000545.1:0-2737 GCA_964615255.1 uncultured candidatus Brocadiaceae bacterium
GTCCTCGACGCTCGGGCGGGTCAGCATCATCCACTCGGGGTCCATCTGCTCACTGCTCGTGTCGGCGAACGCGAGGTAGTCGTCGAGCACCGGCTGCAGCTGCTCCCCGTCGACCCAGACCAGGCCGCTGAGCGACGGCGACAGCTCCTCTTCGACGGCGTAGAAGTGGTCGAGCTCGCGGATCGAGCGCATCCCCGACTGAGCGCCGTAGTGCGTGCGCAGGATGTCGCGGATCAGCGGCCCGGAGTTCGACACGATGAAGAACTCGCCGAAGGTGATCATCGCGACCTCTCCCGTCGCAGGGATCTGCGGGTTGGTGAACTCGCTGACCTTCTCGGGGAAGCTGCCGCCCGCGTACGGGACCGAGAGGTAGAACACCTTGCGGAAGCCGAAGCTGGTGTAGTAGTCACGCAGCATCTTCGCGAGCGCCTCGACCACCCCGGCGGCCCCCGGGCGGAGCCAGAAGACCCAGGCGACCTGCGGCATCGGCGACTTCGCCGCGACCGGGACCAGCAGCTCGCCGGTCTCCTTGTCCCGCGACAGGTCGGGCGTGTTGCGTCGGAACACGAACCCCGTGCGCGGCTGGAACGCGACGCGCAGCTGCTCGATCAGGTCGTCGGCGTCGGTGACCTGCCGGCCGTTGAAGTTCGATCGACGCAAGGCGTCGTTGATCAGGCTCTTCTCGGCGTCCTCGAGCGCGCCGAACATCGCGTGCAGGAACTCGCCCGCCGGCATGCGCAGCGCCGCCGCCGCGCAGGCGCTCTCCGGGACCATGTTGAGGAACGGGTCGAGCCACTGCTCGCGCCGCTGCTGCTCGGCCGTGTAGAAGCTGTTCTGGAAGCGCGTGTGGCTGCGGCTGTTGAGCCCGATCTGGCCGGTCGCGCCCAGGTAGCCGTCCTCGAACATGAAGCCGCCCGTGACCTGCAGCCAGCCTTTCAGGTTGAGGAAGCTGGCCAGCACGCGCTGGTTCATGCTGTCCCGGTTGTTCGGGTCCGGCCACGTCGCGGCGAACCGACGGAAGCCGTCGTAGGCGTTGGGTTCGACGAGGAACTCGAGCACGTTGGGCTCGTCGACGTCGTTGCGCATCGCCCACTCGTCGATGCGCGCCAGGGCGCCGTCGGTGTAGGCCGACTGCTGGCCGATCGGCTCGACCTCGTCGCTGCCGAGGATCAGCAGCTCCGACTGCTCGATCAGCGACGGCTCGTTGGCGACCATCAGCGCGTCGAGGTGGCGGCGGACGTAGATCGGCGCGCCGCCCGGCGGTGTCAGCACCATCGACTCACCCTCGAAGGCGAGCTGCAAGCCCTGCTCTTGGAGCATGCCCTGCACGAAGCCGAACCCGGCGAGGCCGTAGAGCATCTTCACGCGCCAGTCGACGCGCGCGTAGAGACACCACTGCGGCACCGCGAGCGGCCGCGGCGGCGAGACCGAGTAGTCCTGGTTGTAGCCCGCGAGGATGACCTCTGTCCCGACGACGTCGCGCATCACGTCGAGGAAGCCGCCCGAGTCCTGCGCGACGCGCGCCAGCTGCTCGCTCGCGCTGGCCAGCGCGCGGTCGAGCCCCTCCTGCCGGAAGCCCCGCCCGAGCGCGCCGTCGCGCACCGCCTCGAAGCCCTGCGCCTCGCTCAGGGCTGCCCAGAACTTCGGCTCCGGGAACGGCGCGAAGTCGTCGGCGAGGTTCTGCTTGCGGACGAAGAAGTTGACGCCGCGCGGCACCGCGTCGCGCAGCGACGGCAGGGAGCCCTCGAATGGGTTGTAGATGAACGCCGAGACGAACATCAGCACGAACACCACCAGACCGAGCGCGGACAGCAGGATCGGGCGCCAGATGCGGCGGTTCTGGTTCTTGGGCTTCGACTTGGCCATGCGCGCAGCAGCGTAGCGAACGGCGGCGCTCGACGGCACGGCCGTTCTTTCCGGTGGGGTGCGGCGCCGTGGGACGGCGCGCCCGTCGAGACCTTCCCGCGGGTTTGCCTTGGCCACGCGCGGCGGGTCTACTCCGACCATGTCCGGCCTGGTACCCAACGCTCGCTCTCGACGCGTCGAGGAGTCCGCCACGCTGGCGATCTCCGCCGAAGCCGCGCGCCTCAAGGCCGCCGGCCGAGACGTCGTCTCCCTGGGCGCGGGCGAGCCGGACTTCCCCGCGCCTGCGGTCGTCGCGCGCGCCGGCGTCGAGGCCATCGAACGCCACGACTATCGCTACACGGCGACCTCCGGCGTGCCGGCGCTGCGCGAGGCGGGAGCGGCGTGGCTGCGCGAGACGTTCGGGCTCGAATACAGCCCCGCCGAGGTCATGGTCACGGCTGGCGCCAAGGGGGCGCTGCACATGGCGCTGGAGACGCTCCTCGAGCCGGGTGACCGCGTCCTGGTGCTCGCGCCCTACTGGGTGAGCTACCCGGCGCTCGTCTCGATGGCGGGCGGCGAGGCGGTCGTCGTCGACGCCATGCCCGAGCGCGGCTTCGTGCACGACGCCGAGACGCTGGCCCGCGCTGCGGACGAGCACGGCGCCAAGGGGGTGATCTACAACTCCCCCAACAATCCGTCGGGCGCGGTCGCCGCGCGCGAGGACGTAGAAGCGCTGGTGACGCTGTGCCGCGAGCGCGACATGTGGATCCTCTCTGACGAGATCTACGCGACGCTGCTCTACGACGGCGCGCGACACACCTCGCCCGCGACCTTGCCGGGCGGGCGCGAGCGGACCGTCGTCGTGAACGGCTTCACCAAGAGCCACACCATG
>CAZTQF010000546.1:0-2721 GCA_964615255.1 uncultured candidatus Brocadiaceae bacterium
TACTGCGACGAAGTATTGAGCGGGCGCACCGCCGTCGACGTCGTCGTAGAGACGCCGGAGGTGCTCGCCTACCACCACACCCGGCCGTTCTGGCCGGTCCACGTGGTGGTGATTCCCAAGCGGCACGTCCCCTCTTTGACGGACCTCGGGGACGCCGACGCGGCGCTGCTCCACGAGCTGCTCGCCGTCGTGCGCGAGGTCGCCGCGGACGTCGAGAGAGAGCACGGCAAAGCGCGGGTGCTCACCAACCTCGGGCAATACCAGGACAGCAAGCACCTGCACTTCCACGTCAACAGCGGGGAGCCGCTGCGATGAGTCGCGAGGTCGACGGGCACCTGCTGCGCAACGCGGTGCTGGCGTTCGCCGTCGACGGCGACCTGCTGAGCATCCAGCCGCTCAAGCGCGGGCACATCCACGACACGTTCGTCTCGACCTGGCGGAAAGGCGGCGCGCTGCGGCGATTCCTCCACCAGCGCATGAACGACAAGGTGTTCCAGGACATCCCGGCCGTGATGCACAACATCGAGACGGTCAGCCGCCACCTGCGCCAGAAGATGGACGGCAAGAAGACCCTGGACGGCTTCCGCGTGCTCAATCTGGTCCCGACCCGCGAGGACCGCTCGTACCTCGTCGACGAGAGCGGGCAGTGGCGCACCTACTCGTTCATCGAGAACACTTCGAGCCGTGACCAGTGCAGCAAGCCCGAGCAGGCGTTCGAGGCGGCGCGGGCGTTCGGTTGGTTCACCTCTCAGCTCGCAGACCTGGACGCCAGCCACCTGCGGGAGACGCTGCCCAGGTTCTTCAGCACGCCGCACCGGCTGCAGCAGTTCGAGGACGCGCTCGCGGAGGACCCGCGCAACCGCGCGGTCCACTGCGTGTCCGAGATCCGGTTCGCGCAGACGCGACGGGAGTCGGCCTTCGTGATCGAGGGCATGCTGCGCCGCGGCGAGCTGCCGATGCGCACGGTGCACGGCGACACCAAGCTCAACAACGTCCTGTTCTGCAACGACACGGACCGGGCGCTCTGCATCGTCGACCTCGACACCTGCATGCCGGGCTACTCGCTCTACGACTTCGGCGACCTGGTGCGGTTCACCGCGGCGACGTCGGCGGAGGACGAGCAGGACCTGGACAAGGCGGGCACGGACCTCGATCTCTACCGACAGCTGGTCAACGGCTACCTCGAAGGGACCCGCGGCGCCTTGTCCAAGGCCGAGATCGAGCTGATGCCGTTCGCGGCGCGGCTGGTGACCTACACGATCGGTCTGCGCTTCTTGGCCGACCACCTCGCCGGCGACGTCTACTTCAAGGTGCACCGGCCCGGCCACAACCTCGACCGCGCGCGGGTGCAGTTCCGCATGGTCGAGAAGATGGAGCAGAACGCCGAGTCGATGGCGGTCACAGCGCAGTGACGCCGCGCGGTCGGCGCCCGCGACCGGGGCGAGGAAGCCGCGCGCGGATCCGGTATCGTCGCGGCCCCGATGCCTGACGAAGCGCGCGCCCCAGACGACGAAGTGCACGCCCACCTCGCGTGGCTCGAGGCGCTCGCCGACGACCCCGGGCTGCTGCTGGGGCTGGACCCCGAAGACCTCGTCCGCCTCCGGCGCGCCGCAGGGAGGGTCGCGCTCCCGGATCGCGCCGCGCGCCGCAAGCTGTCGAACGAGCGCCGCAGCCAGCTGCGGCGCGAGGTCCGCGAACAGGACGACCGCGCGCTCGAGGCGACCAGCAACCGCCGGCTCAAGCGCGCGCTGTCGTTCCCCGTCGCGCCGCAGCAGCTGGAGATCACCGCGGAGCAGCGGCGGCTGCTGGAGCGGCAGGCCCGCGAGCGCCCGAAGGAGTCGCGCCCCGCGCTCAACAAGTCCCAGGCGTGCTACGTCTGCAAGCAGCAGTACACCGAGCTGCACTTCCACTACGACTCGATGTGCCCGCCGTGCGCCGACCGCAACTGGCTCAAGCGCACGGCGACGGCCGACCTGAGCGGCCGGGTCGCGCTGGTCACCGGCGCGCGCGTCAAGATCGGCTACGAGATCGCGCTGTTCCTGCTGCGGGCCGGCTGCCGCGTGATCGCGACCACGCGCTTCGCCTGCGACGCAGCGAGGCGGTTTGAGCAGGCGCCGGACTTCGAGCAGTGGCGCGACCGCCTCGACCTGCGGGCGCTCGACCTGCGCCACACGCCGTCGGTGGAGGGCTTCTGCGAAGGGCTGCTGCGCACCGAGCAGCGGCTCGACTTCCTGGTCCACAACGCGTGCCAGACCGTCCGTCGGCCGCCCGACTACTACCGCGACATGGCCACCAGGGAGGACCCGCGCGCGCTGCCGCCGCTGCTGCAGGATCTGTTGGGCGAGCAGGTCGCCGAGCGCGCGCTGGCCGTGCACCGAGCGCCGGACCGGGTCGCGCAGCTCAGCCAGCTCGACCTGCTCGGAGAGGGCGACCAGTCGCACCTGTTCCCCGCGGCGATGAAGGACGGCGAAGGGCAGCAGCTCGACCTGCGCGACGCGAACTCGTGGCGGATGGAGCTCGCCGACGTGCCGACGGTCGAGCTGCTCGAGGTGCAGCTCGTCAACCAGATCGCGCCGTTCGTCATGAACGCGCGGCTCAAGCCGCTGATGCTCGCCGTGCCGACGGCCGACAAACACATCGTCAACGTCTCGGCGATGGAGGGGCAGTTCAACCGCGGGCTGAAGACCACCCGCCACCCGCACACCAACATGGCCAAGGCGG
>CAZTQF010000547.1:0-2720 GCA_964615255.1 uncultured candidatus Brocadiaceae bacterium
TGCACGCCGTCGCGCTCGGCCTCCTGGGCGTAGTCGACCAGCCCGTTGCGGGCGACGTAGTACTCGGTCGCCGCGGCCATCGGCGCGTCGACGCGCGGGCGACGGCCGCGCGCGGCGTAGCCCTCGCCGCCTTCGAGCCGGACGCGCTCGTCGCGGGTGCCGTGGATCATCATCACGGCCAGCGGCGTGTTCGACGGGACGTCGTCACAGTTCATGGCGCCGGCGACCGGCGCGATGCCCTTGAAGACGTCGGCCGCCTCGCGGGCCAGCCGGTGGCACATCATGCCGCCATCGCTGTGCCCCGTGACGAACACCCGGTCGGGGTCAATCACGACCCGCTGGCGGATGTCGGCGACGACGGCCTTGCAGAACCCCACGTCGTCGATGTCCTGCCGCGCGGCGTAGGTGCCTACGTCCCCCGCGTTCCACGTCAGCCCCTTGCCGGAGAGCTTGCCGGTGCCGTCCGGGAACGCGACGACGAAGCCGTGGTCGACGCCCAGCCGGTCGAAGCCGGTGACCTCGCGCGCGCCGGCGCCGCTGCCCTCGCCGCCGTGCAGCACGACCAACAGCGGCAGCCCCTGCTGGAAGTCGTCGTGCGGCGGCACGTGCAGGTGGTAGCGGCGGTCGCGGCCGTCGTGCCGCATCGCGACGGTCTCCGACGTCCCCACGACCGCGGGCGAGACCGCGGCCGACGCGACCGCCCGCCGCACGAAGCGCAGCTGGCGGTCGACGACGTCCCCGTTGGCCTGCACCGCGAAGACGCCGCCGTACGAACGGTCCGACGCGATCCACGGCGTGAAGCCGAACGCGCCGGGCGCGCTGAAGCGCACGATCTCGTCGCCGTCTCGCTCGATCCAGGTCCCGAACCCGTAGCGCGCCTCGTCGACCCGCTCCGACGGCGACCGCACGTCCACCAGCGGCTGGACCTGGTCCCGCAGCATGTCGTCGATGCTCTTCTTGCTCAGGATCTGCGCGCCGTGCCAGCGCCCGTCTGCGAGCAGCATGCGCACGAAGCGGGTGTAGTCGCTCAGGGTCGAGACCGCGCCGGAGGCGACCCAGGGCAGCGACGCCTCGCCGGGGTCCCCCGCGACCGGCTCGTAGCTGCCGAAGCGCGTATCGCGCATCCCCAAGGGATCGGCGATGCGCGCGCGGAACAGCTCGTGCCACCCCATGCCAGACGCGCGCACGGCGGCGAGCGCCGCGACCTGGAAGCCGAGGTCACCCTCGCGGAACGCCGAGCCGGGCTGGGTGCGCAGCCCCTTGCGGGAGACCTCCTCAGCGAAGGTGTCCATGTCCCAGCCGCGCATCCGCTCGCCCATGTCGTTCGGCAGCCCGGCCGTGCACGCCAGGCACTGACGCAGGGTCATGTAGCGGCGGTCGTCGCGCTGGAACTCGTCGACGTAGCGCGCCACCGGGTGGTGCAGCTTGATCGTGCCGTCGTCGACGAGCGTCAGGATCGTCGCGACCTCGAGCCAGCGGCTCGCCGAGCCGATCGGGATGCGTTCGTCCGAGGCGAACTCGCCGTGCACGCTCCGGTGCAGCTCGCGGCTGCCGCGGAAGACCGTCAGGCCGGCGCCGTCGGCGCGGGCGCGCTTGACGACCTTCTCGGCCGCGGCGCGCACGCCGTCGAGCTCGTTGGACTGCGCGGCCAGAGGCAGGACCGCGGCAAGGAGCGTAAGAGAGAGAGTCAGGAGCTTGCGCATGACCGTCGGGCTATCGACCACCGCCGAAGCCGCGAGCGAGCGACCAGCCCCGACTTGAGACACGGACGTGCGCGCCTGCGCCGCAACGCCCGACGCCACCGCGCTCGCCGGACGCCGATCGGCAGCGGGCAGCGTGAGGAGAATTGCGACGCTGGGCGCGCCCTGGATCGGCCTGTGCCGCGGCCCCGGCCGCGCGTAGCCTGTCGGCATGCAGTCTCCCCGCCCGAACGGGCCTGGCTTCGCGCTCGCGGCCGGCGCGCTGCTCGGCGGGCTCGCCGTCGGCCTCGGCGCGTTCGGCGCGCACGCGCTGAAGGAGTCGTACGACGAGGCGGCGCTGCGCACGTTCGAGACGGGCGTGCGCTACCAGATGTACCACGCGCTCGCGCTGCTCGGCTGCTGTGCACTGCAGGCGGCCGGCTATCCGACCAGGACCGCGTCGCTGCTGTTCGTGGCCGGCACCGCGCTGTTCAGCGGCTCGCTCTACGGCCTCGCGCTGCTCGACCTCCGCTGGCTCGGGCCGGTGACGCCGATCGGCGGCGTGGCGCTCCTGGCCGGCTGGACGGCGCTGATTTTTGCCGCTCGGAAACGCGCCTGAGCATGTCCTAGACTGCGGTCATGCACGTCACGATCGAATACTGCGTCGTCTGAAACTACCTGCCGACGGCGGCCAGTCTGGCCGCCGCGATCGAAGCCGCGATCCCCGCCGCCGCCGTCGAGAAGAAGCCAGGCGGCCGCGGCGACTTCATCGTCACGGCCGACGGCCGCGAGGTCTGGAACAAGAAGCGACACCCCGAGGCGCGCTTCCCCGAGCACGACGAGGTGCTCGCCCAGCTCCGCTAGCGGGCGCCGGTGCGGCTCAGCGCCGGAACCGGAGGAAGTAGTTCTCCTCGAACCCGAGCGGGACCTCCTCCTCGAGCGTGAAGCCCGCGGCGGTCACCTCGCGGATCACCTGCTCCTTGCCGCAGCGGACGTGGTCGAGCAGCCACTGGCGCGTCTTCCCTTCGATGCGCTCGAAGT
>CAZTQF010000548.1:0-2720 GCA_964615255.1 uncultured candidatus Brocadiaceae bacterium
CGGCGCGAGCGCGACTTCGCCGCGCGCGTCGGTCAGCACGCCGACCGCCAGCGCGGGCCACAGCCGCTGGAGCAGCTTTACGGCGCCGACGTCCTCGCTCGGGTCGTCAGCCAGCCGCGCGAGCAGCACGTCGGGCTGGAACCGCATCAGCAGCTCGGTGTCGCCGACGACGGAGCTCAGCGGGCGCACCTCCGGCGTCAGCGGCAGCTGCCGAAGCTCGCCGACGAGGCGTTCGTCGACGTCGCCGACGACAGCGATGCGAACGGGTCGGTCCATGGTCCAGGGCGGGGCCCAAAGTGCCTTCGCAGGGCGGTCTCGACGGGCTTGTCGTCACGCTACGGGCGGCCGCCTTCGGTTTCACCATACTTGCAGGGAATGCCGCCGGCGACCTCGGCTCATGGGGTCCCCGTGGGCAGGTCGATAGGTCGGATCGTGGAAGGGGATTGTGACGATTCGGCCAGGCCAGATGCAGCGCCGGGCCCGCACCTGCGGGTCGTCGACGGTCCGGTGGCGCTCCCGGACGCCGCAGAGGGACCGCCGGCCGTGCGCCTGCGCCGCGAGTTCAAGGGCCTGACCGTCGCGTGCCTGCAGCGAGAAGAGGTCTCGCGGCAGCTGCCGGGCCAGGCGCGGTCGGCGCTCGCGTGCATCGAGCGCGGCGACCTCGCCGGCGCCGAGCAGGCGCTCCCCGGCCAGCTCGCCGAGGTGATCGCGGGGCCGTGGCGCGACCCGCGCAGCGCCCGGGCCAAACGGCTCGCGCTCACGCTCGCAGCGGCCGCCGTCGGCGTCGGCGTCGCGGCATGGATGCTGACCTGACCCCGCCGATTGCGCTCGCAGAACCGCCGCCAGCCAAGCACTATTCGAGAGCCCGCCGTGACCCAGCCCGTACGTTCCGACGCAACCGAGACGCCGATGGCCGCCGTCGCCGCCGAAGGGGACGTCGTGCCAGGGCTCAGCGTGGTGGTCCCGATCTACAACGAGCGCGACAACGTCGAGCCGCTCCACGACGCCCTGACCTACGCGCTCCAGCAGCTGGGCAGGAGCTACGAGATCGTGTTCGTCGACGACGGCAGCGACGACGGGTCGCGTGACGTGATGCGCCGCCTCGCCGCCAACGACCCGCACCTGCGGCTGGTCTTCTTCCGCAGGAACTACGGGCAGACCGCGGCGATGGCGGCGGGGTTCCGGGCGTGTCGGGGGCGCACCGTCGTGTCGATGGACGGCGACCTGCAGAACGACCCTGCGGACATCGGCCGGTTGATCGAGAAGCTCGACGAGGGCTACGACGTCGTGTGCGGCTGGCGCCGCAACCGCCAGGACCGCGTCGCGACCCGCCTGCTGCCGTCTCGGATCGCCAACTTCCTGATCGCCCGGGTGACCGGCGCGCGCATCCACGACACCGGCTGCTCGCTCAAGGTCTACCGCAGCTGGGTGGTCCGCTCGCTCCACCTCTACAGCGACATGCACCGCTTCCTCGCCGCGCTCGGCGTCGGCCTGGGCGCGCGCATCACCGAGCTCCCGGTGCGTCACCACGCGCGCCGCGCAGGCGTCTCGAAGTACGGCCTCGGCCGCGTGTTCCGGGTGCTGGCCGACCTCGTCGACATCAAGATGCTGATCCAGTTCGCGGCGCACCCGATCCGCTGGTTCTCGCTGCTGGCGCTGCCGCTGCTCGCGCTCTCGGGCCTGCTGTTCCTGCTCGGGTTCGTGAAGTACACGCGCGCAGGCCTCCAGCTGTTCGGCGACTCCGACATGGCCGCCGTCGCGGCGGGCTCCGTCGCGCTGCTCGTCACCATGAACGTCTTCTTGCTCGGCTTCCTCGCCGAGCTGCAGGTGAAGGTCTCCAAGTTCTTCCGCCAGCGGATCTCGGTGACCGCCAAGGAGGCCACGCGATGAGCGCCACGGACGTGACCGCACGAGCGCCGCAAGAGACGTCGCCGCCGTCGGGTAGCGGCGCGCTGGTCTCGGTGATCCTCGCGATCAACGAGTCCGAGGCGCACCCCCGCGAGGTCGTCGAGGGCTTCGGCGCCTCGCTGCACGAGGCGGGCTATGACTGCGAGTTCGTCATCGTGCTCGACGGCCCCGTCGGCCGCTTCGAGGAGGAGCTCCGCGAGCTCGGCAAGGAGTGGGAGGTCCACGTGGTCGCGCTCGAGGGCGGCGGCCTCGGCGAGTCGATCGCGCTCTCGGCCGGCGTCGCCAAGGCGCGCGGTGACCTTGTCGTCAACGCGCCGCCCTACCTGCAGATCGATCCGCAGGACGTCGTAGGCGTCGTCAAGGCGCTCGAGGCCGGCGCGGACTGCGTCGCGACGTGGCGCGACCGCCGCGTCGACCCGTGGCTGAACCAGCTGCAGTCGCGCCTGTTCAACCGGGCGCTGCGCGTGATCATGAACGCGCCCTTCCACGACCTGAACTCCGGCACGCGCGGCTTCCGCCGCCAGGTCCTCGAAGAGGTCGCGGTCTACGGCGAGCTCTACCGGTTCCTGCCGGTGCTCGCCGCGCGGCAGGGCTTCCGCGTGGTCGAGGTGCGGGTCCAGCACCGCGAGGAGAAGGGCCGCGCCGGCTTCTACGGGATCGGCGTCTACCTGCGGCGGATGCTCGACATCCTCGCGATCACGTTCCTGACCAGGTTCACCCAGCGTCCGCTGCGGTTCTTCGGCTACCTGGGCTTCGGAGCGATCGCGGTCGGCGCGCCGAGCACGTCGAGCCCCTTCATCAGGATCAGGTTC
>CAZTQF010000549.1:0-2707 GCA_964615255.1 uncultured candidatus Brocadiaceae bacterium
CGGAGAAGAGGGCGTCCTCACCTGCAACTGGCACAACTGGAAGTTCCGGCTGTCTGATGGTTCCTGTCTTCTCGGCGGCGACGATGTTCGCCGCTACCCGACGAAGATCGAGGGCGACCACGTCTGGATCGATCCTGGGCGCCGAAGCGCAGGCCGGTCGCCCGCTGTCGCTAGGCGAGATCGGCCAGATGACGCTGCAGGATCTGCGCGTCCTCGTCTCCGACTACCAGATGGCGCAGGCCGCGCGCTCGTTCGGCAACGTCCCCCCCGAGCGCTTCGACATGATCCTCGACATGCAGATCGAGGACGACAAGGAGCAGCGCATGCGCGACCTCGGCGGCTACGGCGAGCTCAGCGCCGAGCTCGAGCGCACGGGCCAGACCTGGCGGACCTACGCCGACGGCCAGCGCATCGAGAAGCTGCAGGGGATCGCCGAGCAGCTCGCCATCTACGAGCGGCTGCGCAAGTCCTCGAACTTGTTCCTCACGCCCCGGATGCTGCGGCAGACCTACGCAGAGAACCGGGACCTGTTCATCGGACCCGCCAAGGCCCAGGTCGCGATGGTCACGTTTCGCGGGCCGCAGGCGCGCGCGCAGGCGCAGGAGGCCTCGGACCTGTGGGCCGACAAGATCCTGACGGCGCGCGAGGTCTCGGACCGCTACCCGGGCGCGGTTCCCCTGCTCGCGATGCGCGCCAAGTCGCTCCAGCCCCGGCTGCGCGAGTTCGCGCTCGCGGGCCCTTTGGGCAACGTCTCGCCGCCGATCCCCCGGCCCAACGGCCTCGTCGACATCGTCAAGGTGACGCAGTTCGCGCCGGCGCGCGACGGCAAGTTCGAGGACCCGGATGTCCAGGCAGCGCTGCGCCGAATCGCCACGGACCAAGTCCTTCGAGAGTTCCGCGGCCAGGCGCTCCAGCGGGCCGGGCAGCGAACCGAAGTTTGGGTCTACCGGGACGGCCAGCGCATGAGGATGTAGGCCATAAAGCCATTCCCAGTAGATTTTTATATCTACCCCTCCCCGGACAGCCTGGCAGCCGGCGCGCGCCACAGTTGCGACCGGTGGCGCCGGCGGCTCTACTTTTCCGCCCCTCTCTGAACCTCGTCCAGTCGGCCCCGTTCCGAGCCCGCGCACCGCTCTGGTGCCTACGTCTCCCGGGCCACCCTGGCTCCGAGGCCCCCACTGGGCGGCCGTGCTCCGCACGACGCCCTCACCAACAGGTCAAGCATGGCCCACCTCGACCCAACCAAGATCCAAGTCCAGTCCAACGCCGCGCCCATCTGGGAGCAGGAAGAGACGTTCCAGGAGCTGATGGCGGAGCGCCTGCGGCAGGCGCCGTGGCTGATCCTCTCGGCCGCCATCCACGGCGTCATCGCGCTGCTCGTCATCGTGCTGATGCCTCCGCCCGAGAAGAAGGAGGCCAAGGCCCAGGTCGAGATGGCGCTGAAGGACGAGCAGGACATCGAGGAGCCGCCCCCGCCGCCGCCGCCGGAGACCAAGACCGAAGAGGTCACCGAAGAGGTCGTGGTCACCGAGACGACGGTCACGGAGACCGAAGAGGCCTTCGACAACACCGACAGCGAGGAGATCAGCAAGGAGTCGGCCTTCGACTCCAACCAGTGGAACTCGGCGGTCGGCCTGGGCGGCGGCGCCGGCGGGAAGTACGGCGGTCGCGGCGGCGGCCGCGGCGGCAAGGGCGGCGGCAAGTCCTACGCAGCCGCGATCGACGCCGGCCTCAAGTGGCTCGCCGCCCACCAGGACGAGGACGGCAAGTGGGACACCGACGGCTTCATGAAGCACGACCTCGCCGACGGCGGCGAGATCTGCGACGGCCCCGGCAACCCCGTCCACGACGTCGGCAACACCGGCCTGGCCCTGCTCGCGTTCCTCGGTGACGGCAGCACGATGCGCTCGGGTCCCTACAAGGACAACATCAGCAAGGGCGTCCGCTGGCTGCGCAAGCAGCAGCAAGAAGACGGCCTGTTCGGCACCAACGCGTCGCACGACTTCGTCTACGACCACGCGATCGCGGCCTACGCGATGTGTGAGGCCTACGGCCTGTCCAACTACAAGCTGCTGAAGAAGGCGGCGCAGAAGGGCATCAACTACCTCGAGTCGCACCGCAACCCCTACTCGGTGTGGCGCTACCAGCCGCGTGACAACGACAACGACATCTCGGTCACGGGCTGGTGCATCATGGCCTACGAGTCGGGCAAGTTCTTCGACCTGCCGATCAACAAGTCGGCGCTCGATCTGTGCGAGACCTTCCTCGACCAGGTCAGCGACGCGACCGGCAAGCACGGCTACACCAAGCAAGGTGAAGGCAGCTCGCGGAAGCCCGGCGACCACGGCACCAAGTTCCCGATCGAGAAGGGCGAAGCGCTGACCGCGGTCGGCCTGTTCTGCCGCTTCTTCATGGGCCAGGACCCCAAGGAGAAGCCGATCATGAAGGCCTCGGCGGACCTGCTGCGCAGCAAGCCGCCGATCTGGGACGAGAAGAGCGGCGCCATCGACCACTACTACTGGTACTACGCGACCTACGCGCTCTACCAGTACGGCGGCGCCCACTGGAACGAGTGGAAGAAGAAGCTCGAGACCTCGGTGGTGAAGAACCAGCACCGCGCTGCAGGCGAGAAGAACCTGCTCGGCTCCTGGGACCCGATCGGCCCCTGGGGCTTTGCCGGCGGCCGCGTCTACTCCGTCACCGGCGG
>CAZTQF010000550.1:0-2705 GCA_964615255.1 uncultured candidatus Brocadiaceae bacterium
AACATGCTCATGCCGCCGCCGCCGAGCGAGACCCACAGCTTCGCTTCCACCTTGAGCACCTTGAGGACCTGCTCCGCGCCCTTGGGGGCGGTCGGCTCCTTGGCCTTGGGGTCCTTGGCCTTCGCCGCCGGGTAGCCCTCGACCGCCTCGAGGTAGTCCCGGCACTTCTTGATCTGGTCCTCGAGCTGCTGCTTTTGGGTGCGCTGCAGCGGCACCGAGACGCCGCACACGCTGTTCTCGGTCAGGACCATGCCCTCGACGTCGCCGTAGTGGGTCTTGATGACCGCGTTGCTGCCGCCGACCTTGCCGCGCGAGGAAGTGGAGCCGGCCAGGAACGAGGTGATGCCGGCGGCGAGGCCCTGCTTGATGCTCGGGTCGAACGGGTTGACCGAGTCCTTGTAGGGGCCGCTGAAGCCCGCCCCCATGCCCGAGCCCTCGACGATCACGAAGCCGGGGCTGACGCACTTGCCCTTGGCGTCGAGGACCTTGGTGCCCTCCGGCAGCTCGATGTTGTGGCCGACCTTCTCGATCTTGTCGTCGGCGATCAGCACCGTCGCGCCGGTCAGGCGCTGGCCGGTCCCGATGTAGACGTCGCCGCCGACGATCGCGAGGTGCTCTGTGGGCTCCTTCTTCTTGGCGGGGGCCTTCGGAGGCTCGGGCGCCGGCGCCTGCTGCGGCGGCGGGCCGGATCGGCGGCCGCGGCGGCCGCGGCCCTGGGCCGGGAGGTCGAGCGCGCTGAGCAGCGTGAGCGACAGGACGAACAGGGTGGATGTGCGCATGGATACGACGGGTGTGCTGGGGGTGTTCGTGGCGCGGGTCAGTTGTTCTCGACTCGCTGGCCGCGCAGCCAGACCTGCTCGAGCTTGCCGGTCGGAGACAGCGGGTCGCCGTCGAAGACCAGCATGTCGGCGTCCTTGCCCTCCTCGAGCGTGCCGACCCGCTTGTCGATGCCGAGCGCCTTGGCGGGGACGTGCGTCACCGCCTTGATGGCGACGTCCGCGGGGAGGCCGGCGCGCACGAGCTCCATCAGGTTGTAGAACAGGCCGCGGACGCTGCCGGCCGAGTCGCCGATCGCGAAGCCGACCTCGACGCCGGCGTCGTGCAGCGTCTTGGCCGGGTGCGTGAGGTAGCTCGAGTTCGGCTTGGTCGAGAGCGACGGGGGCAGCAGGACCGCGCAGTCCCACTTCTTGAGGTGGTCGACCACCATGTCCATGGTCCCGGAGCGGGTGTCGTGGCGCTGCACCGCGACCATGCGCGGGAACTTGACGTCGTCGGAGACAGTCTGCTGCCAGTGCAGCAGGTCGGCTGCGGAGTCGATCTGCACGATGGCGCGACGCTTGCCCTGCAGCAGGTCTGCCAGCACCTCGAGGTTCGGGTCCTTCGGCTTCGGCTTCGGCGCCGGCTTCTCGGCAGGCTTGGCCGCCGCTGGCTTCGGCTCCTGCTTGGCTGGCTCCTTGCCCTCGGGCTTCTTCTCCGGCTCCTTGCCGTCCGGCTTCTTGTCGGGCGTCGCGCCCGCCGGCTTCTCGGCGGCCTCGGGCTTCTTCGCCTCTTCCTGCTTGGGCTCCTCCTTCTTCGGCGGCGCGGGCGGCTTCTCGCGCTCTTCGACGACCTTCTTCGCCTTGGCGAAGGTGTCCTTCAGGAGCTTCTTGGCCGCGGCGTTGCGCTGCATGCCGATCTGCACAAAGGCCTCGTCGTCCTGCGTCAGCTCGCCGCGTGTCCGGCCGGCCGGGTTGAGCACCGCGCCGAGACCGGGGAAGCCGCCGCCGCTCGGGTTGAGCGCCAGCGACGTGACGCCGACCTCGAGCAGGTCGTGGAAGACCGGCTGCCTCACGTAGAGCGCGTCGACGACCTTGGTGGCCGCCGCGTTGACCGCGCGGCCGCCGCTCGACGAGCGCCGCGTCTGGCCGCGGAATCGCCGCCCGCCGCGGGTCGGCGTGTTGCCGCGCGGGGTGGGCGCGCTCATGCCGGCGCGCGACCAGGCGCTGACCAGGCCCGGCATGATGGTCTTGCCGCTGGCGTCGATCACCTTGGCGCCGGCAGGTACGGTCACGTCGGCGCCGACCGCTTCGACCTTGCCGTTGCGCACCACCAGGGTGCCCCGCTCGACGACGTCGCCGCCGACCGTGTGGATGCGGGCGTTGGTGAAGGCGACCGGCCGCGCGCCTTGCGCGCTGGCGACGCCCGCGCCGAGGAGCGCCGCGGTCAGGAGGTGGAGGATGTGGGTTCGCATGCTCATCGCACGTCTCGTTCTGGGGTGTCTCGGAGAGCGCCGCGTGGACTACCAGTCCGGGCGGTTGGGGTCGCGGCGGTAGCAGATGGTGCCGTTGATCACCATCGTCTCGACGTAGTTGCGCGGATCGACGGGGTCGCCGCTCCAGACGCCGAGGTCGGCGTCCTTGCCGACCTCGAGCGAGCCGACGCGGTGGTCGATGCCGAAGAACACGGCGTTGTTGATGGTCAGGCCGCGCAGGGCCCACTCGTGCGGCCATCCCAGACGGACGCCCATCGCGGCCTGCAGCTGCAGCTGCTCCTGCGCGACCACCGGCGAGTCCGTGTTGACGCCGACGCCGTCGCGGCCGAGGCCGCGCACCGGCTCGCGCCAGCCCATCTTGCCGCCCAGCGCGTAGTTGGCGAGCACGCCGTTGAACGCGCCGGTGGCGCGGTCGTAGTGGTAGGCGCGAGGGCCGCCAGAGACCGGCATGCCG
>CAZTQF010000551.1:0-2702 GCA_964615255.1 uncultured candidatus Brocadiaceae bacterium
CGCGGCGCGCGGCGCCCGGCGGGAGCGGTTCTACGTCGTGCTGCTCGACGTGCGCAGCCGGGTCATCGGGCTGCGCGTCGTCAGCACCGGCCTCGTCGACGCCGCGCCGGTGCATCCTCGCGAGGTGTTCGGACCGGCGGTGCGCGAGGCCGCCTCGGCGGTGGTGCTGGCACACAACCACCCGTCCGGCGATCCGGCGCCGAGCGCGCAGGACCGCGCCGTGACCGAGCGGCTCCGGCGCGCCGGCGAGCTCCTCGGCATCGACGTGTTGGACCACGTCGTCGTCGGCGCCGACCGCTACTTCAGCTTCGCCGAGCACGCGACGGCTGCGTACGACCCGCGGCCGCGCGCGCGGGCGGCGCCGCTGCCGTGACGGCGCCGCCCGCCGCCGGTGCAGATCGCGATTGGCAGCGCCCCGCGCGCCGCATACGGTCACGTCGGCCGTGACGTCCGCTGGCAACGATCTCCGCACCGACCCGGCGCCGCCGTTCGGGAAGCAGCACTGGCGCTGGATCGTCGTCGCCACGGTCGTCGGCGCGGTCCTGCGGCTCTGGGGGCTGGGCGAGTGGTCGTTCTGGGTCGACGAGGGCCACACGTGGCGCGACGCGACCATGCCGCTGACGGGCGAGACGGGCTTCCTCGCGACGGACCGGGTCCTCTACGGGGTGCCCTTCTTGATGCTGCGGCTGCTGCTCGGGCTCGGCGTGACCGGCTACGACGAGGCGTCGGTGAGGCTGCCGTTCGCGATCGTCGGCATCGTGACCGTGCCGGTGGTGGCGGTCTGCGGCCGGCGGCTGATCGGGCCGTGGCCTGCGGTGGTGGCAGCGCTGCTGTTCGCGGCGAACCCCTGGCACATCTTCTGGAGCCAGAACGCGCGCGGCTACGTGCTCGCGCTGCTGATGAGCGTCGTCGCCATTCACCGGGCCTCCTGCTGGCTCGAGAGCCGCCGCGCCCGGGACCTCGTGGCGCTGGCCGCAGCAGCAGGCCTCGCGGCCACGAGCCACCCGACCGCCCTCATGCTGGTGGGCGCGTTCGCCGGCTACGTCGTCGTGCGTTGGGGGCTGTCGAGGGCGTCTGGGGGCGGCACCGTTGGCGTCTTCGCCGTCTCGTTCGCGGCCGTCTCTGCGCTGGTCCTGCTGCCGCTCCTGATCCGCGAGCTGGATGGCCTCGGGCTGCTGCCGTTTCGGGGCTTCATGAAGTCCAAGGCCGACCCCTCGCTGCGCCACTTCGTCGAGACCACCCTGTTCTACTTCCGGCCTGCGACGCTGCTCGCCGGCCTGCTCGCGATGGCGGTCGCGCCGCGGCTGCTCGGTCGGGACCGCGCGCTCTACCTCATCTGCATGGCGGTGGTCCCGCTGCTGGTGCTCACGGGCGTCAGCGCGTCGCTGGTCAAGGTGACGGCCCGTTACGGGCTCTGCGCGCTCCCCGTGCTGACGTGGCTGGTCGCCGCGCTGGTCGTGCACGTGGCGTCGCGGCTGCGCGCGCGCTCGCTGCCGCTCGCCGCCGTGCTGCCGACGCTCCTGGCCGCTGACGCCCTCTGGAACGACTACGGCTACTTCGCGACCCAGCACGGCCAGCGGGCGCGGCTTCGCGAGGCCGCCGACTTCGTCAAAGACGAGGCGGCCCGACGCGGCCTGGAGGGCGCGCTCGCGGTCACCGTCAACGAGCCGGCGATGGAGTACTACCTGCGCCCCAAGCACTGGTTCCTGATGGACCACGATCCGCACCCGCAGTATCGGGTGCAGGTCCTGCTCGGGCTGATCATCGACGGCGGCACCGATCGGGACGGCAACAAGCTGCACGACCCCGGCGCGGTCGCCCACCTCGCGTGGCTCCGCAGCTTGTGCGGCCCGCGCCGCCTGCTGGCGGTGATCGTCAAGCGTCCGGAGCTGCGAGAGCAGGACCCCAGCGGAGAGTTCGAAGCGCTGCTCGAGCGCGAGTTCGAGGTCGCGCTGCACCTCCCCTGCTGGGTCGGCCCCAAGGACGAGAGCGTCTACGTCTACCTGCCGAGGTGAGTCCGCCGTGCGCCGCACCTGTCGTCTCTGGTTCGGGTTCTTCCTGCTCTCGTCGGGATGCGCGGCGCCGCCGCCCCGCGCGCCGGTCCACGAGGTGGACGTCTGCGTCTACGGTGCCACCTCGGCGGGCGTGGTCGCCGCGATCCGGGCCAAGCGCGCCGGGCTGCGCGTCGCCCTGCTCGACGCGGACGGCTGGGTCGGCGGGCTGACGACGGCAGGGCTGGGCGCGACCGACGTCGGCAACCAGCGCGCGATCGGGGGGCTCGCCCGCGACTTCTACCGGCGTATCCGCGGCTACTACGACCGCGACGGCTCGTGGCGGTGGCAGCGTCGCCAGGAGTTCCGCGGCCGGGGCCACCGCCCTGGTGAGGACGCGGCGTGGACGTTCGAGCCGAGCGCCGCCCAGCAGGTGTTCGCTGCGATGCTCGCAGAGGCCGAGGTCGCGCCGGTGCGAGCCCGCCTCCTCCGCGACGGCCGCGGAGGCGGCGTCGTCAAGCGCGGCAACCGCCTGCTGGCGCTCCGCTGTGAGGACGGCCGTCGGTTCCGCGCGCGCGTGTTCCTGGACTGCAGCTACGAAGGCGACCTGCTCGCCGCGGCGGGCTGCGCCTTCGTCGTCGGTCGCGAGGCGAACGCGCTCTACGGCGAGACGCTCGACGGCGTGCAGACCGCGCGCGCGCACAAGCACCA
>CAZTQF010000552.1:0-2696 GCA_964615255.1 uncultured candidatus Brocadiaceae bacterium
GCTCGAGCGGAGCAGCTCGACCTACGACGAAGAGGTCGACCTCGCGACGTCGAAGCTGACCAGCATCCTCGAGCCGATCATCATCGTGCTGCTCGCCGCGGTCGTCGCGGGCATCGTGGTCGCGATCGTGCTCCCGCTGCTCCAGCTGCAGCGCGCTGGCTGACGCCGGCCGCGCCGCGGCAAGAGAACCACCCTGGCCCGCGGCAGCGCGCGTCCTATGCTGACGCGCCAACGCCGCGCAACGTCGGCCCCACCTGCTCGAGACCCAACCCATGAAAGCCGCCTCGCTCCTGCTCTGCGCCGTCGCCCCGCTCACGCTCCTGTCCTGCTCTGCTGAGGACCCGACGCCGGCCGCGCCCTCGATCTCGTTCGTCGTCTGGCCAGAGGACGGCTCCACCGTCTTCGCCGACACCGCGGTCTACGTCGGCGATCCGTCGAGCGTCGGCAGCGTCGACGGCACCATCGCGGTCCTCGTCGGCGGGGACGGCGTCGCCGCAGGCGCGCCGATGCCCGCAGGCGCGATGGCGTTCGAGCCCGGCGCGACGTTCGGCTACGTCACGCTGCCCGTCGGCCAGCAGAAGCTCCACGTCCAGCACTTCGGCGCCGACGGCAAGGCCACCGGAAACCACAAGACCGTCTCCTACACCGTCGAGGCCACGCCTGCAGACCTGGGCGTCTCGTGGCTCGAGCCCGCGGACGGCGCGACGGTGACCTCCCCGTTCCAAGTGCGCTTCGGCGTGACCGGCGCGGGCATGTCGCCCGCTGGTCAGAACGCGCTCGACAAGACCGTCGGCCACCACCACATCTCGATCGGCAAGGGCGTCGTGACGCCCGGCTACTCGCTGCCGATGGACACCGGCGACTACCTCCACTACGGCAAGGCGCAGACCGAGGCCGAGGTCACGCTGGCGCCGGGCACCTATGAGCTGACGATGCAGTTCGCCGACGCCGCGCACCGGAGCTACGGCAAGGCGCTCGCCTCGAAGACCATCAAGGTCACGGTCCAGTAGACGCGCGCGCTCAGCGCGCGACGATCACGCCCTTCATGTTCACGAAGTGACCGGGGAAGGTGCACACGTAGGGATACGTGCCCGGCTCGGCGATCCGCACCACGAAGCTGTCCTGTTCCCCGGGCCCTAGCACCTTGGTCCAGGCCAGCGCTTTGCCGCGCACCTTCTCCGGGAGGAACTCGTTCTCGACGACGGCGCCCGCCGACAAGCACTCCGACGCGAACTCGAGCGCGTCTACGCCGCGCTGCAGCAGGACGAGGTTGTGGCCCATCGAGACCTTGGGCATCGAGCCGACGTTCTTCAGGGTGACCGTGACGTCCGCGGGCGCTGTGACCTCGAGCCGCTCGACGCTGAACTTCATCAGGTCGTCGCCCGTCACCTCGAGCGCGACCTGGGCGGGCTCTTTCGGGCCGCAGCCGGCGAGAGAGCACGCGGCGAGCGCGCAGAGCAGGGAGCGGGCAGGAGAGCGTCGGTCCGTCGGCATGACCAGCGTCATACCAGACCGGCCGCCCGAATGCCGCGCCGTCCGCCCGCGCCCTAGTGGATGAACAAGAGCTCGCGGTACTTCGCCAAGGGCCAGTAGTCGTCGCTCGTCATCATCTCGAGGTAGTCCGCCTGCGACCGCAGCGCGTTCATCGCCGGGATGACCTTGTCGCGGTAGGCGCGGGCGTGCTCGAGCTCCGGCAGCTCGTGCTCGTCGCACGCCTCGCAGGCCTCGGCCAGCTCGCCGATGCAGCCCACGAACGCCTCGATGTGCTCGGCCAGCTCGGCGAGGCGCGCCTGCTGCTGCGCGACGGCGAGGCCGTGCGCCTTGGCCGACGCGAGGCTCTCGGCGACGTCGCGCTGGGTCCGCTGCGCTGCGGGCAGGATCATCGTGTTCGCGATGGCCAGCGCGCTCTGCCCCTCGATGGCGATCGCGTTCGAGTAGTTCTCGAGCTGGATGTTCATCCGGCTGAGGCTCTCCTTGTCGGAGAGGACGCCCAGGCGATCGAACAGCTGCACGTTCTTCTCCTCGCCGAAGCTGGCGAGCGCGTCGACCGCGTTCGGCACGTTCGGCAGGCCTCGTTCGGCGGCCTCCGCGTGCCACTCGTCGGAGTAGCCGTTGCCGTTGAAGACCACGCGCTGGTGCGTGCGGAAGACCTCGGCCACGACGTCGTTGACCGCCGCCTCCAGGCCCTCGCCGAGGCGACTCTCGATCTCGCTGGCGATGAATTCGAGCGAGTCGGCCACGATCGTGTTGAGCACGGTCATGGGCTTGCTCGGCGACTGGCTCGAGCCGACCGCGCGGAACTCGAACTTGTTGCCGGTGAAAGCGAACGGTGACGTGCGGTTGCGGTCGGTCGCGTCGCGCGGCAGCGCCGGCAGCGACGTGACGCCGAGCTGCATCGTGCCGCCCTTGCGGCTCTCGCCCTTGGTGCCGCTGATCAGCCCCTCCATGACCTCGGTGAGCTGCTCGCCGAGGTAGACCGACAGGATCGCAGGCGGCGCCTCGTTGGCCCCGAGGCGGTGGTCGTTGCCCGCGGTGCCGATCGAGGCGCGCAGGATGTCGGCGTAGAGGTCGACCGCGCGCAGCACGGCGGCGAGCAGGACCACGAAGCGCATGTTCTGCTCGGGGCTGTTCCCGGGCTCGAGCAGGTTCTCGCCGGTGTCGGTCGAGAGCGACCAGTTGTTGTGCTTGCCGCTGCC
>CAZTQF010000553.1:0-2690 GCA_964615255.1 uncultured candidatus Brocadiaceae bacterium
CTGACACGGATAGAGACGCCGCGTCCAGCGCGCCCGATACCGAGGCGCTGCCCGGCACTTGCAGCCAGCTCTTGAGCGCCCAGCACGTCGCCCCGATGCCGACGAGCCCCTGCGCGACGAGGACGACCCGTAGGGCCTTCGCGGATCGATCGGTGGCGACGGCGTGCATACGTGCGGTGCACTGTAGGCCCGCAGAGCAGACCCGTCAGCGCAGCCGGCCACACTGCCGCGCGCTCAGCGCGCAGCCGGCCATGCCATCGGTGACTCCTGCCGGGGCGGCCAGGATCGCCGCCACCTGCGATCCGCCGTATGTGCGCGTGCGTGCGCGGGAGTCGACGCTCGCTCTACACTCCCTTGCAGCTCCCCTCTCCACCGACGCAACCATGATCCGCCTCTGCACAGCCCTCCTGCTCGCCTCGACCGTGAGCGCGCAGTTCGTCTACACGTTCGACAACCTCAACGGGTCGGACACCCACCCCTACACCCTGCTCGACGGCCAGGACAGCTGGAGCGAGCAGACCTTCAACGCCGCGAACCGCTGCGGCGTGACTGCGACCCTGTCCCACGACGGCACGCCCTGCCTGCGCTTCCAAGAGGTCGGACCCGGCTACGGCTGCGACGCGTCGCGCGTCAACGACGGCGCGTGGCTCTACGCGCCGTTCGCCGGCGTAGAGACCAGCGCGATGTTCGAGTGCGACATCCAGGTCGGCTACTGGGGCGGCACCTTCGGCCTCGCGCACGACACCAACGGGGACGGCGTCGTCCGGGGCAACCAGCCCGGCGAGCGCGGCGTGCGGTTCTCGATCGGGACACAAGGGAACCAGCAGCTGCGGCTCTATCGGGGCGACCAGTCGTTCGTCCAGGCGAACCTCGCGAGCGCCGGCGGCGTCGGCGGCGGCGACTGGGTCCGCGTGCGCGTGATCATGGACCTCACGGCCAACGCCGGCAGCGGCGCGGGATCGCTCTTCCTGCAGAACCTCTCGCAGGGCGCGACCTCATTCACGGCCGTGCCCGGCCTCCAGGACGTCGACCTCGCGCTCGACCAGGCCGCCGCCGACGCTACCAACCCGCTCCTGTGGGACGCGATGTGGCTGCACTTCGAAGGCGCGACCTACTGCCTCGACAACATCCAGGTCGGCTGGGCGGGTTCGGCCGTCCCCTTCGGCGCTGGCTGCAGCGGCGCCTCGGGCCCCGTCGAGCTCCAGGCGGTCGGGCCGTTCACCATCGGCACCGCGATCGACTTCGTCTCGGACAACCACGCGCCCAACAGCCTCGGGATCGCCGTCTTCGGCTTCAGCGACACGGCATGGGGCGGCCTCGCGCTCCCCTTGTCCGTCGACGCCGTGCTCGGCACGGCCGGCTGCACGCTCTACACCGACCCAGCGGTGAGCCTGCCGCAGGTCACGTCGGGCGCTGCGCCCGCGACCATGACGACTTCCTTCGCGATCTCGACGGGCGCGCTCACGGGCTTCGAGTGCTTCGTGCAGCACGTCTGCCTCGAGCCGGTGCAAGGAGACCTGTCGTTCTCCAACGGGCTACGGGTGAAGTTCCCGTAGCCGTTAGAGATCGCCTCGCAGGCGCGGCCTCGGTCGCCGACGCCTACGCCAAGAGAACCTCAGTTGCCGATCGTGATCGCGATCGCGTCGGTCAACGCCAGCTCACACGGCCCGAGCTGATACTCGGCGTACTGACCCGTGACCGTCACACCACAGAACGCCTGGTTGGGCGGCATCTGCAGGTTGAGCGTCGCCGCTCCCGAGGCGTCGGTCAGCATCGACAAGAAGATCGGGTTGGGCGTGTGGATCGTGCCCGCGCAGCTCGGCAGCAGCGCGCCCAGCGGGACCGAGGTGATCCCGACGCCCGCCGCGAAGACGCCGGGCGTGACCGGAGTCACCCCGGTCACCGACCAGTTGAGCTTGCACCCGAGGCTGCCCGTGCTCGTCGAGCTCATCGCGCCCGTGGTGCCGCCGCCCAGGTTGGTGACGCTCGCGGACGCGCCGTTGGCGCACGTCGCGCAGCCGTCCGCGAACGCGACCGCGACCGTGCGCAGCCGGATCAGTCCGGACGTCACGAACGTCGAGGTGGTCAGGCCTGGCGTCGCAGCGACCTGATGGCCGCTGCAGAAGCCGGCCCACGCGTTGCCCCACCGGTCGCTGTGGTCCTGCACCAACGGCGGCGCCGCGGTCGGGAAGCCCGCGCCGTTGCCGTTGGACGCCTGACCGCCGTCGAGGATCCCCGCGATGACGAGTCCGTTCGGGGAGGTCGTCGTGACGTCGACGCTCGCCACGGTCGATTGACCGGTCGCCTCGACGCCAGGCGCGACGTTGGACAGCGCGTAGACCGTCGCCCTCCCGCCGTTCTGGTTGCCCTGGATGATCCGGATCTCGCCCGCCGGCCCCGGGTTGTCGAGATAGAAGATCGCGGCCGCGCCCGGGAGCGTGTTCTCCTGGACGGCCTGCGTCATGGCGATTCCGTTGTACTCGATCGAGTTGATCACCATGCCGCTGTTGATCCCGAACGCGTGCTCCGTCGCATAGACCACGACGAGCTTGTCCGAGCCGCTCGCGTCGTAGTTGGCGACCACCGGGAGGCCAGTGGCGCCCTGATTCCCGACTCCAACGGTGACGGGGAGGATGTCGTCGATCACGACCTGCGCGCGCGCGAGGCTGGCGCTGCAAGCGAAGGCGGCG
>CAZTQF010000554.1:0-2675 GCA_964615255.1 uncultured candidatus Brocadiaceae bacterium
CCGTCGCCTCGTAGCAGCACGGAGTCACTCTTGCGAAACCTGGTCGCCCCGCGCGGCCGCAACCACGAGCGCTGAGACATGTTCATGATCCGCTTCACGCCGAGTCAACTCGGCGATCTCTCCGACCTGTGCCGCGCGACCGCTGGCAGCGCGCCCAACTGGCGGGCGATCCATCGGCGTGCCGCCACGCTCGAGCGCACGCTCCACGCGGACGACGCGCGGCCGCTTGCCGGCCAGCAGTGGGCGCTCGACAGCCTGCGAAGCGTCCTGGCTCGGAGCGCCACGGCGCTCCGGGCTGCGCGCGGCAGAGGGTAGGGCGACTGCCTCACGGCGCCGCCCCCGGCCCGCGTCAGCACGATGCAAACGCCTGCTCAGAATCACCTTGGGAATTGCGGGTGGCGTTTTCGGGAGCTGGGTTGGCGAGGAGGGAGCGGCGGGCTAGCATTCGCGCGGCAGCGAGCGCCTCGGCGCGAGCTCCCGCCCGGGTCCAGCACCGGTCAGGCTGGTTCGGCGTCGGGGGCTGCCGCGCTGCGGCGATCATGGACAACCCCGAGCTAGTCGTCGTCGGACTCACCTGCAACGTCGTTGGGGTGTTCTTCCTGGCGAATTCGATCCGCTTCCGCGAGCCGCGTAAGGCGCTGCGGGATTCTTTGGGGGTCGCTGGGCGGAGCCTGTTGAAGGTGCGGGACACCGCGCTGAACAACATGCAGGTGATCATCGGGTTCCTGTTCCTGACGACGGGGTTCCTGCTCCAGGTCGTCGCGCACTGGGACATGAGGATGACCACGCTGCTGTCCTGCGCGGGGATCATCGCGTTCGCGGGCGCCGTCTACGCCATCGGGGCCTACAGCAGCCGCCGGGCCTTCCGCCGCCTGCTGCGTGAGTTCTTCCAGAGTCAGCCCTGGTCCTTTCAGGACGACATGGAGTTGACCAAGGAGATCGGGGAGATCCTCGGGGTGCCGCACGGCAAGGACATGACGGTGGAGGCCTACGTGCACAGCGTGCGTCAGGCGCTCGGCGTGAAGCCGGACGCCAAGGGCTCCGGGACCGAGCGGGCGCGGCGCATCGCGCTTCCCGGGCGCTGATCGGTCCTCCTGCGGGCGATTCCGAGCCCGCTCTCGGCGGAGAGGTGCCACTGCGGGCGTGGTCCCGCTGCTCGCTCCTCGGTGGAGGCGCCACGTCCGCGAGTCGCTGGGCGCGAGCCTCGATCTCGTGCTGCCTCCGATGTGCCCAGCGTGCGGGGACGCGTGCGCGGACCTCTGCGCGCGGTGCGCCTCGCAGCTGTCCCGCTGGCCGCTGCACGGGTGCGCGCGCTGCGGTGCACCGATGACGCCCGAGGGCCGCTGCAACGCAGGCCACCGTCCGCTCCGACACGTGCGGCAGCTCGTCGCCGCCCTGCGGTTTGCCGGGAGCGGCGGCGCGCTGGTGCGCCGCTTCAAGCTGGATGCCAGCGCTCGCGCGGGCGTCCTGCTGGCGCGGGAGATGGCCGACGCGTGGCGCGTCGTCGGCGGCGCGCCGCGACCGCTCTTGGTCTCCGTGCCGCTGCACCGGGCCCGGCGCCGACGGCGTGGGTTCGACCAGGCTGCGTGGCTCGCGTCGCGTCTGGGCGACCGGCTGGGTCTGCGGGTCGCTGTGGGAGCGCTGGCGCGCGTTCGAGCGACGCGACCGCAAGGAGACGCACGGGTGCTCTCACGAGCGGCCAACGTCCGCGGCGCCTTCTCCGTTTGTCGTCGCCGGGTCCGCGGGCTGCGCGGCCGCGACGTGCTGCTGGTCGACGACGTCTGGACCACCGGCGCGACGGCGCGCGCATGCGCCGCCCAGCTCCGCGCTGCCGGAGCTGCTTCGGTCTCGCTACTGGTCGCGTGCCGGAGCTGAGCGCGGGCGCGTGCACGCGCTGGCGACGATGAAGACGCCTGCCGCGGCGGCGATCGACGACAGGTAGGGGTGCGGGATCGAGCCCGGCGCGAGGTGGCGCCCTCCGAGCCAGACCGCCAGACCCGTCACGAGCGTCAGGTTGGCGGCGATCGGGCCGCCGAAGCGGCTGTAGAGGCCGCCGACTGCGAGCACGAACACGCCGGCGCTGCCGAACCCGGACGCCTCCTCGACGAGGTCGGCCACGTTGTAGGACGAGCTCGCGAACATGTAGGCAACCGCGCCGCCCGCGACCAC
Organism: uncultured candidatus Brocadiaceae bacterium; assembly: GCA_964615255.1. Classification (GTDB taxonomy): domain Bacteria; phylum Planctomycetota; class UBA1135; order UBA1135; family UBA2386. Next base: position 2,170 of record CAZTQF010000554.1, read on the forward strand.
GCTCCATCGCGCCAGCGCGAGGCGGCCTTGTTCTTCGCCTGCGCCAGTTCGCGCGCGCGGCGAGAGGTTGCGCGTGACGAGAGAAGAGACGACGAGCAGGCAGCTGTCGACGGTCGAGAGGATGGCCGCGATCAGCGCGCCGGCGAACAGCAGGTTGAGGGCTTCGGGCAGCAGCTCTCTGCTCAGGTTGGGGAGGATGCTCTCGGGGTCCTCGAGACCCGGCAGCAGCCGCGGACCCACCGCTCCGATCGAGAGGGGGATCACGCCGACCGCGACGTAGACCAGCCCGCCGGTGATCGCGGCCTTGCGCGCGATGGCTGCGCTCCTTCCCGCCAGGGTCCGCGAGAGCACCTCCTGCGCGACGACCGATCCGCAGATCGGGATGGCCCATTGCTCGAGCTCGGCCATCCAGCTGGCCATTTCGGCGGGGCCGGCTGGCGCGACTTCGCGGGCATGGGCCGCAGCGTCTGCTGCAGGGAGGCTACAGGCGACCGCGATGGCCAGCG
>CAZTQF010000555.1:0-2675 GCA_964615255.1 uncultured candidatus Brocadiaceae bacterium
GCGTCCGTCATCAGGTTGCTGACCTGCTCGGCGCCGACGTGCCGCGCGGTCTGGTAGCCGAACGTGGGCACGTCGCCGGGCAGCGGCAGGTCGTTGTCGATCGTCTTCGGCACGTGCGCGACCCGCAGCGCGCCACCGGCGGCCTGGGCGACCACCGCAGCCGAGTAGCCGGTGTCGTCGCCGCCGATCGTCAGCAGCGCGTCGAGCTCGAGGTCGCGCAGCGCACGCACCGTCGCGTCGAGCTTCTCGGGCTGCTTGGTCGGGTTCGCGCGCGAGGTGTAGAGGACCGAGCCGCCCTGCAGGTGGATCCGGCTGACGTCGTCCATCGTCAGCGCGCGGACGTGGGAGGTCTCCCCCTCCATGAGGCGCGAGAACCCGTCCGGGATCCCGACGACCCGCCATCCCGAGTTCAGCGCCTCGATCGTCGCGGCGCAGATGACCGAGTTCATGCCGGGAGCGGGGCCGCCGCCGCAGAGGATGCCGAGCTTGATGTTGTCGCCCATGTGGGGCGCTGTGTTACCAAGCGTCGGCTCAGCGCTCAACGACGGCGTGGTGGCGGTGTTGTACCGGCACCGACGCGGCGCGCGGCCGGCGAACCGGACCGCGCGCCGCTCGCTCCGATCGGTCAGTTGCCGATCGTGATCTCCAGCGCGTCGCTGGTGATCAGCTCACACGGCGCGAAGCCGAGCGAGCCGTGCTGGACCGTCAGCACGAAGCCGCACAGGCCCTGGTTGGCGGGCACGGCCAGGGTCAGCGACGCCCCACCCGTGGTGTCCAGCGGCGCGGTCAGCAGGACCGGGTTCGGCGTGTACATCGTGCCCGGGCAGCCGGGGGTCAGCAGCGCGACCGGGACCGAGGTCGTGCCGGCGCCGAGGCTCCAGATGCCGAGCGCGTTGGGCGTGCCGCCGCTCACCGACATGTCGAGGTCGCAGCCGAGGTTGCCCGTGCTGGTCGTCGAGATCGGGATGCTGTTGCCGCCGTTCAGGTTGGTGATCGACGCCGCAGCGCCGTTGGCGCACTCGAGGCAGCCGACGACGTTCATCGCGACGATCGCGTAGCCGGCGTTGAGGTTGGTCTGGTTGGAGAACGTGATCGAGGTCAGCACGCGGCCGGCCTCGGCCGACAGGTCGATGTTGCGCTCGGTCAGGTTCAGGTTGGCGCCGCCGCCGCCGTTGTCGACGTCCGAGGTGCCGGGCAGCGAGCCGCCGAACCAGTCGCCGCCGGAGACGGTCGCGACCACCGGGTTGCCGGTCTGGAAGCCGAACTCGACGTCGAACGAGCCGCCGCCGTTGCTGATCTGGAAGATCAGCGAGGCCGCCGACGAGAGGTCCATGCGGATCGGCTGGCCGAGCAGGGTCGTCTGCGGGCCGGTCTGGTCGGCGCTGGGCAGCCAAGCCGGCTGGGTGCCGGTGTTGTTGCCGTTGGCCGTGGGCTCGAACGCGCGCAGGCCGCCGTCGACCGTGTTGCGGTTGCCGAGGTGGACGATGTCGAGCGCGAGCGGCGAGTTGATGACGTTGTAGTCGTCGAAGATCGGGTCGTTCGGGACGCCGTTCTGGAAGTCGAGGCCGCGGTCGCTGATCGAGCGGTAGCCCAGCGGATCGTCGGGCAGGAACGACTCACCCGTGTGCACGATGCCGTTGAAGTTGTAGTTGAGCGGCAGCTGCACGGTGTTCTGTGCAGTGGCGGCGCAGCCGAGGGACAAGAGCATGACAGTTGCCAGGCGCATGCGGACACGCTATCGCATCGCGTGGTGGAGTGCGCAGGCGTTCCGGCGCGCGATGCGCCGCATACGCGCCGAGATTGCGCTGCGTGTATTCGCCGCGACGTACGTCGGCGGACGCGCGCGCAATGGAGAGAGCGGAATCGAGCGGCTATGTCGCTACCTTCAGCGTGTCGCCTCCTTGCCCACGGCGACTGCAAGAACGCGGGCATTTCCATCCACACCATGCAACGCACCATTCTCTCGTCGGCCGCGCTCCTCGGCCTCTCGGGCGCTGCGATCGCGCAGGCGATCCCGGTCCCGCTCACCTACAACTTCAACGGCATCGTGCACGCCGGCGAGTCGGGGCTGCCCGACGACCCGAACGGCTACCGCTCGATCAGCGATCGCGGCCTCGACTGGCAGGGCGGCGTGCCGAGCGACAACCTGCTCAACGGCTACACGCTGGTGGGCACGCCGGGCACGCTGGACATCGTCCACCTCGGCAACCGCAACACGGTGAGCGGCGGCCTCTGGGCGTTCGAACCGGCAGCCAACGGCAACAACGTCGGCACCCAGCCCGCGTGGCTCACCAACGTCGACCAGTCGACGCCGCAGACCACCGTGCTGACCCAGCCGCTGCCGATCCAGGGCAACACCAACGTCGCGTTCCTCTATCAGATCAGCAACGGCGGCGGCACGTTCGACGTCAACTTCACCTTCGCGAGCGGCAACAGCTACACCGCGCAGCTCGGCGGCGGCGACTGGTTCGGCGGCGCCTACCTCGGCACGGACAGCACCGACAACGGCTTCTCCGGCGCCAACCTCTCGATCACCGAGGGGCGCATCGACATGTCGTCGCAGTCGGGCGAGGTCGTCACCGAGATCTCGTTCTCCAACCAGAGCAACCTCGGCGCGGGCTACGCCATCCTGGCGTGCAACTTCGAGTACCCGGTCACGCCGTCGCTCAGCAACC
>CAZTQF010000556.1:0-2673 GCA_964615255.1 uncultured candidatus Brocadiaceae bacterium
CGCGATCAAGGCAGCAGCCGTGCTGCCTCATCGCCGCTCCTCACGACGTGCCATGGTGCTCTCCAACTTCGTTCGCAGCAGAGCTTCACGACTCCGCCCAGGGCAGCTGGTCGCGCTGACCGACCTCGACCAGTGGCTCGACGTCGCGACCGACCAGTTCGACGCCAACGCAAAGAAAGTGGCGCGTCAGTTCGCCCGCGCCGAGGCGCGCCTGGACCTACACGGCTACCGCGTCGACCGGCAAGAGCGCGCTGCGAGCGCTGGAGCCCCTGACCTGCCGGACATCCGGGACGCGCTCTATGCTGCGGACCTCAAGCGCATTCCTCCGATGGACCGCGAGGAGGAGTTCTGCATGGCGCGTCGCCACGAGTTCCTCCGCGAGGGCCTCGTCTGGGCCCTGAGTCGGTTCGGCCTCGCCGACGGCGAAGCCCGGGACCTGCTGCGCCGGCCCGCAGCGCAGATCGCGCAGGACGTGGCGGCGTTCCCGGAGGTCGCTCCCGGACGCAGCCACGTGACCCGCGCCTGGCTCGAACAGGCCGTCTACCAGTTCGAGGAGCTCCGCAACGCCTACGTTGAAGGGGCCCTCTACATCGTGCTCAGCACGGTGAACCGCTACCGCAATCTCGGGGTCGACACGCCGGACCTGATCCAAGAGGGCAACGCGTCGCTGTTCCAGGCGATCGACGGCTTCGACTGGCGTCGCGACGTCCGCTTCCGCACCTACGCGCAGTACTGGGTCCATCAGGCCGTGCTGAAGATGCTCTACAACAGCTCCCGTACGGTCCGGGTCCCCATCTGGGTGCAGAAGGTGCTGGGTAAGATCCGCCGCGCGCAGGAGGCCGGGCGGCGCCAGGGGCGCGAGCTGACCCACGCCGAGATCGCAGCCAAGATCGACGTGCCCGAGTCCAAGGTCGCCTGGGTGCTCTCGACGCGTCGCTACGCCGTCAGCCTCGACGCCGAGCTCAGCGGCGACGACGGCGCGAGCCTCGGGCAGTTGCTGGCCGACGAGGACCAGGTGCCGATCCCCGACTCCATCCCGGTCGGCGACCTCGGCAGCGCGCTCGACGACGTCATGTCGGACCTGCCGCAGCGGGAGCAGGGCATCCTTCGCCGCAGGTTTGGGCTCGACGGCGACGAGCCCGAGACGCTGGGTGAGATCGCCGAGGACCTCGGGATCACCGCCGAGCGCGTGCGCCAGCTGCAGAACGCCGCGCTGGGCCGCATCAAGCGCCCGAGCAAGCTGCGGCGGCTCCAGGCCTTCGTCGACTGAGCGTCACCCCTGCGGCCGCCGCGCCTGCGTTCAGGACTCGCCGCGGCCGGGCTGATCCTCGCTCCGCCGCTGCTCTTCTCTGGTCCCCGCGACCATGCGGTCGTAGGCCTCGACCAGCAGCTTGCGATAGACCTCAGGCCGGAGGTCGGCCGCGACCGGGAGGATGCGCCGCATCGTTCGCACCTTGCGCAGCTCGATCGGACCCACGACGGGCCCGGCGTCGCCCTTGCCGGTCGCGAGCAGCTCGCCGGTGGGGTCCACGACGCGGCCGTCCCCTGCGAACGGCATCGGCTCGCCGTTGCGCAGCGACGGCTCCTGGCCCGTGCGGTTGCAGCCTACGACGAAGACCTCGTTCTCGATCGCCCGCGCCCGCAGCAGCGTCCGCCAGTGCTGGCCGCGGGACTCGGGCCACTGTCCGGGGACCACCAGCACTTCGACGCCGCTGTGGAAGTAGTAGCGGGCCAGCTCGGGGAAGCGCAGGTCGTAGCAGACCAGCACGCCGAGCCGGCCGAGCTCGGTGTCGACCACGCACGGCTCGTTCCCGGCGGCGTGGTGGCGGTGCTCGAGGTTGGGCGAGAACAGGTGGATCTTGCGGTAGGAACCGCGCAGGACGCCCCGCTCGTAGACCCTGGCCGTGTTGAACAGCTGGTCTCCGTGGGCCTCGACCGAGCTGCCGACCGCGACCATGGCGTGTTCGGCGGACAGCTCCTGCAGGGCGAGCTCGGCGGCCTCGGACGCCTCGAGCGCGGCTGCGTCGAACGACGGCAGAAACGACGTGGGCCACATCTCCGGCAGCACGCACAGCCGCGCGCCGGCGTTGACGGCCTCCTCGACGCCGCGCTGCATCGCAGCGACGTTGGCGTCGACGTCGCCGGCGACGACGTCGAACTGCACGGCGGCGGCCAGGTACTCCTCGGGCGCGGACACGCCCGTCAAGATAGCTCGGCGCGCGCGGCGCGCGAACCCTCCCCGAAACGAAACGAGGAGGCGGGCCGCGCGGCCTGCCTCCTCGCCCTGCGCCAGCGCGCGCGGGGGATCAGCCCTTGAAGAGGATCCCGTCGGTCGGGGCGCCGGTCGGCTTCTTGGCCTTCGGCGCGGCGTCCGTCCGGGTCTCGGCGATCAGCTGGTCGCTCGGCTTGAAGATGACGGTCTCCTTGTTGGCGACGTCGATGCTCTCGCCGGTCAGCGGGTGCTTGTAGGCGCGGCCCTTGCGGATACGGCGCTCGAAGGTGCCGAAGCCCTTGACCGCGACCTTGCCGCGGTTGTGGAGCAGCTCGCTGACGGCGTCGAGGACGGCGTCGAGGACCCGCGCCGCGGTGCGACGGGGGACGTTCAGCTCCTCTGCGACCTTGTCGGCGAGGATGCCCTTGTTGGCCTGACGGCCGAACTGCTCCTCGTTGACG
>CAZTQF010000557.1:0-2671 GCA_964615255.1 uncultured candidatus Brocadiaceae bacterium
CTGCCGGCCGTTGTCCGACGTGAACACTACGATCGTGTCGTCGGCCTTGCCCGCCCGTTCGAGCGCGCGGAGCAGCGCGCCGATGCGGTGGTCCAGCTCCTCGACGACGTCTTTGTACCTGGCGGCGCGGGTGTCGCCGGAGCGACCGCGCCACTCGGGGTGCGGCTCGGCCGGGAAGTGCGGCGCGCTCCACGGCAGATAGAGGAAGAACGGCTCGTCGCGCTCGGCCTCGATGACGCGGACCGCCTCGCCGGCGAAGGCCTCGGTCAGCGTCCGGTTGTCCCAGTCCTTCTGCACCAGCGCGCCGTCGCGGTACATGTCGCGGTTCTGGTTGTTGGACATGCGGATGTAGAGCGACGAGTCGAAGCCCTGCGCCTCCGGACGCATGTCCCCGTCCCCGAGGTGCCACTTGCCCGCCATCGCGGTGTGGTAGCCCGCGCGCTGGAAGGCCTCGGCGATGGTGTGCACGTCCGTCGACATGCCTGTGCCGGACGCGAAGCCGTAGCCGAGCACGCCTCGCCGCCAGCCGAGCCGCGCCGGGTACGCGCCCGACAGGAGCGCCATGCGCGACGGCGTGCAGACCGCGCTGCCGGCGTAGTAGTCCGTAAGCCGCAGCGACCCTATGGCCAACGCGTCGAGGTGCGGCGTCTGGATGTTGCGGCCGCCGTAGCAGGACAGGTCGTTGGACGCGAGGTCGTCCGCCATCATCAGGATGACGTTTCGCGGCCTCGCCGAGGCGGACGTGTCCGGCCCGCTGTGGCACGCGGCCGCGAGCGCCAAGAGCATCGGCGCGCCGAGCGCGCGGTTGGGCCAGCGCGCGCTCATCGACGCCCGGCCCGCTCGGGCGGCTGCCACGGGACCGCGCCGCCGCGCTGCATGTGCGCGCGCAGTTTGGCGGCCAGTTCTCGGTATACCTTCGGCTGCTGCTCGCGCGCGTTGTGCTCCTCGAGCGGGTCGTGCGCGAGGTGGTAGAGCTCGAAGGGCTGCTGCGGGTTGTTCTGCAGCAGCTTCCAGCCGCCAGAGCGAACCGCCCAGACGGACTGGCCGAGGTAGCGGAGGTTGCCCTCTTTGCGCGTCCAGAACAGGTCACGCTCCAGCGGCTGCTCGCTGCCGAGCAGCGTCGGCAGGATGCTCACTCCGTCGACGTCGGTGGGCGGCGCCGCGCCGGCGGCGGCGCAGCAGGTCGTGAACAGGTCCATGCTCAGCGTCGCGACGTCGGTGCTCGAGCCGGGCTGGATGCGTCCGGGCCAGACCGCGGCCTGCGGCACGCGCAGGCCGCCTTCGTAGAGGTCCTGCTTGCCGCCGCGCAAAGCGCCGTTGTCTGCGCCGACGCCGAGCTGGCCGCCGTTGTCGCTGGTGAACACGACCAGGGTGTCGTCCTCCAGGCCGCTTTGACGGAGCGCCCCGAGCACGCGGCCGACGCCGTGATCCATGTGCTCGATCAGCGCGACCAGGCGCGCGCGCTTCTTCGGCATGTCGGGCGCTCTCGCCTGCACCTTCTCCAGCCAGTCCTTCGGCGGCTGGATCGGCGTGTGCGGCGCGTTGTAGGCGAGGTAGAGGAAGAACGGCCGCCGCGCGCCCTCGCGCCGGCCGCGCGCTCGGATGTAGTCGATCGCCCAGTCGGTGAACACGTCGGTCGCGTGACCCTTCGGGTCGACCTCCTCCCGGTCGCGGCGCATGTAGTTGACGCCGGCGCGGCGGTGGTCGAAGTAGTCGTCCATCATGTCGCCGAGGAAGCCGTGGAAGTGGTCGAAGCCCTTTTGGTTGGGCACGCACTCCGGGCGGTCGCCGAGGTGCCACTTGCCGACGCACGCGGTGTCGTAGCCAGCGCGCTTCAGGACCTGCGGCAGCAGCGCGGAGTCGGGCGCCAGGTAGCCCCAGCTGTCCTTGGGGGCGTGCGTGCGGATGACGCCCGGCACGCCGACCAGCTCGGGATAGCGGCCGCTGAGCAGCGCGGCCCGCGTCGGCGAGCAGACCGGGCAGCTGGCGTAGGCCTGCGTGAACTTCATGCCGCGCGCGACCAGGGCGTCGATGTGCGGCGTCTGCAGGTCTTCGGCGCCGTAGCACGACAGGTCGCCGGCGCCGAGGTCGTCGACGAGCACGACCAGGATGTTGGGCGGCGGAGGCGCTTGCGGTGCGGCGGCCGTAGTGATCCCTGCGAGGCCAAGGGTGGGCAGCAGCGCGAAGAGGTGGTGCATCGCCGGCGAGGATGCGCCTTGCGCGATACGGCGCGAAGCGAATTCACTGCTCGCGCGGGTCTACGTGCGCCCAGGGACGCGGCTTCCAGAAGGAGCGTCTCGGGTCCGCCGCTGGGTGCGTGATCGCAAGCCGAGGCGTCGAGTCCGCTGCCGACCACGCGGGTGTAACGCGCGGCCAGCATCGAGGCCGCTCAGTAGGTGCTGTAGCGATACGTCGACAGCATGTCGACGACGGACTTCGAGTGAGGCAGTTCGTAGTCCACGGCCGCGACGGTTGAATCATCAACCGTCGAGACGAGGCGCAGCGAGACGGTGACCTCTTCGCTGACGACGCCATAGGTGCCCACCAGCGCGAACTTCGCGTTGTAGTCGGCGGCGAGATTCTGGATGTCGCGGGACAACAGGAACTGACCGTTCTCACGGATGATCATGTGATCCTGACGAACCGTCGCGTGAATCACGTCTACGCTCCG
>CAZTQF010000558.1:0-2670 GCA_964615255.1 uncultured candidatus Brocadiaceae bacterium
CGGCGACGGTCCTCGGATCGAGCAGCGGCGCGCCGGTGTTCTCGTCGACGCAGCTCGCGCACGGGCACGCGAGGCGCAGATCGCGCGCCTGGTAGTCGGAGAGGCCGCCGCCCTTCCACTCGATCCGGAAGTGCAGCGGCGAGACGAGGTCGGCCTTCGTGGGCTGGGGGTGATCCATCAGGTTGTCTGCCGCCGCTTGCGAACCGCCGACCGATGCCGGACAAGGGGAACATGCGGCTCGGCGCGCTCATTCTGGCAGGTGGACGGAGCCGGCGCATGGGTCGACCCAAAGAGTCCCTGCCGATCGGCGACACCACCATGCTCGGCTGGCAGTGCCGCACGCTGCTGGCGTGCGCAGCCCCGGTCGTGGTGATCGGCCGCGACGCGGCGCAGGCGCTGCCGCCGCTGCCGGATGCCGTCGACGTCGCGCAGGACGAGCTGCCCGGCGAAGGGCCGCTGGCGGCGATCGCCGCGGGCCTGCGGCGGCTGCGCGAGCGGCACGGCTTCGGCGACCTCGACGCCGCGGTCACGGTCGGGTGCGACCAGCCGTTCTTGACGGCCGCGATCGTCGCCGGCCTGCGCGACCGACTCGGCGCTGCGCAGCTCTTGATGCCGCGCGCCGAGGACAAGCTGCAGCCGCTCACCGCGATCTACCGCACCGCCGTGGTCGCGACCGCCGACCGGCTGCTCGCAGCGGGTTCGCGGAGGCCGCGCGAGCTCGCCGACGCGGTCGAGAGCGCCATCGTCGAGGCCGACGAGCTGCGCGACCTCGACCCCGAGCTGCGCTTCCTGCGCAACCTCAACCACCCCGACGACTACGACGCCGCGGTCGCGGCGCTGGCCCCGCCCGGAGGCGCGTGAGCGACGACGCGCCGCCCCGCGGCACGCGCAAGATGCGCTGCCTGCGCTGCCTGCGCCCGCAGGACCTCTGCTACTGCGCGCACCTGCCGACCGTGGCCACGCGGACGCGGCTGGAGGTCATCCAGCACCCGCACGAGCGCACCCACCCGTTCAACACCGCGCGGCTTGTCAAGCTCTGCATGCCGAACGCGGCTGTGCACGTGCCGACGCCAGGCTTCACCGGCACGCTCGAGCTGCGCGTCGACGTGCCAGCAGACGCCGCGGTGCTGTTCCCGCACCCTGGCGCGGCCGACCTCCGAGACCTCCCCGAGCAGCAGCGGCCGTCGACGCTGGTGGTGCTCGACGGCACCTGGGGCCACGCCAAGCGCGTCTACCGCGAGAACGCGTGGCTGCAGCGGCTGCGCCACGTCAAGCTGACGCCGTCGGCGCCGAGCAACTACCGCATCCGCCGCGAGCCCAAGCCGGAGTACGTCTCGACGATCGAGGCGATCGTCGAGGCCCTGCGCGTGGTCGAGCCAGGAAACCGCGACGCCGAGCTCTTGCTCCGGGCCTTCAACCGGATGGTCGACCAGCAGATCGCGCACCGCTCGGAGCGCGTCGTGCACCGGTTCCGCAGCAGGCGGCCGCGCGCGCCGCAGGCGGTCGCGCGCGCGCTCTACGACCCGCGCGTCGTGGTCTGCTACGCCGAGACCGCGCCGATGGCGAAGGGCGCGCCGCCGGGCAGCGCCCGCGAGCTGCTGCACTGGGTCGCGGCGCGGGTCGACAACGACGAAGTCTTCGAGGCGGTGCTGCGGCCCGAAGGGGCACAGCCGAGCGACGAGCACCTGTTCCACATGGGGCTGACGCGCGCGCAGCTCGACTGTGGTGTGTCGGTCGAAGAGGCGCGCGCGCGCTTCGCGGCGTTTGCCCCGGACGGCGCGCCGTTCGCGAGCTGGACGCCGACGACGCTCGCCTGGGGAAAGCCGGTGCTGCCCGCTCCCTACGAGCACACGCTGCTCAAGTCGAGCTACTGCAACCTGGTCCAGAAGGGCTCCGGGCTGCTCGAGCAGGTGGTCGAGCGAGAAGGGCTCGCGCTGCCCGACGTCGGCTGCCGCGGCCGCGCCGGGCGCCGCCTCGCCCGCTCGCTCGCGCTCGCGCGCTGGCTGCGGACCCGGCAGGACCCGCCCGCAGACTGAGCTTCGAACCCGACGCATCCGCGGGCTACCCTGCGCCGATGCGACTCACCGTGCTCGGCTCCGGGACGGCGGTGCCGGTGCCTGACCGGTTCCCGGCGGGATACCTCCTGGAGCATCGAGACTCCAAGGTGATGGTCGACTGCGGGCCGGGCACGCTGCGCCGCCTCGCGCAGGCGGGAGTCTCACCGAACGAGCTCGACGCGGTGCTGCTGACGCACTACCACACCGACCACTGCGCCGACCTCGCGGCGCTGCTGTTCGCGCTGCGCTCGCCGCAGCTGGCCAGGTCCTCGCCGCTGCAGGTCTACGGCGCACCCGGCCTGGAGCGGCTGGTGGAGAAGCTCACCCTTGCGTGGCCGTGGCTCGAGCCCAAGGGCTACCAGCTGCAGCTGGTCGAGTGGCTGCCGGGTACGCGAACGGTCGCGGGCTTCGAGGTCACCGCGATCCCGATCCGCCACACGGCCCAGAGCCTCGGCTACCGGGTCTGCACTTCCGAAGGCGTCGTCGCGCTGTCGGGCGACGCCGACACCTGCGAGGAGCTCGTCGACCTCGCGCGCGACGCCGACGTGTTCGTCTGCGACGCCGCCGCCCCCGACGACGCCAAGATCGAAGGCCACCTGACGCCCGGCCTCGC
>CAZTQF010000559.1:0-2659 GCA_964615255.1 uncultured candidatus Brocadiaceae bacterium
CGAACAGGTGTTCGAAGGCGAGCAGCCCGAGCACGCCGGCGCCGCCGGCGACGTTGTTGATCGCGCCCATCGCCACGCCGAGGACGACGGTCAGCACGATCGGGATCAGGTCCACGGCGGCGCGGCTAGCTGCCCAGCAGCTCGCGGACCATCTCGCGCTCGCCGACGAGCTCGTCCCAGGACGTCTGCGCCTTCTGCTTCGAGAACTCGTTCATCTCGAGGCCCTGGACGATCTGCCAGTTGCCCTGGCCATCGGTCGTGCACGGGAACGAAGAGATGATGCCCTCGGGCGTGCCGTAGCTGCCGTCGCTGACGACGCAGATGGACGCCCAGTCGTCTTGGGTCGTGACCGAGTAGAGGCTCTTGGCGTGGTCGCACGCGGCCTGCGCCGCCGACATGGCCGACGACTTGCCGCGGGCGTTGATGATCGCCTTGCCGCGCTCCTGCACCGTCGACAGGAACTCACCCTGCAGCCACGCGTCGTCCTGGACCGCTGCGGCTGCCGGGACGCCGTCGACGGTGGCGTGATGCCAGTCGGGGTACTGCGTGTTGGAGTGGTTGCCCCAGATGGTGACGTTCTTGACCGTCGACCAGTGCTTGCCGGCCTTGAGCGCGAGCTGCGCCTTGGCGCGGCTCTGGTCGAGGCGGGTCATCGCGGTGAAGCGCTCCTGCGGCACGCCCGCGGCGTTGTGCATGGCGATCAGGCAGTTGGTGTTGCACGGGTTGCCGACCACGACCACGCGCACGTCGGGCCCCGCGGCCTCGGCGATCGCCTGGCCCTGGCCGATGAAGATCTTGCCGTTGTCCTGCAGCAGGTCCTTGCGCTCCATGCCCGGGCCGCGCGGCTTGCTGCCGACCAGCAGGCAGGTGTCGGCGTCACGGAAGGCCTCCTTGGGGTCGTCCGAGCAGGTCACGTCGGCGAGCAGCGGGAACGCGCAGTCGTGCAGCTCCATCTTCACGCCCTCGAGCGCGCCGAGCGCGGGCGTGATCTCGAGCAGCTGCAGGGCGACCTGCTGGTCGGGGCCGAAGATGCCGCCGCTGGCGATCATCGGCAGCAGGGAGTATCCGATCTGTCCGGCGGCGCCGGTCACCGCTACGCGCTTCACTTGGCTCATGCGCTCACTGCAAACGGGCCGGGCTGCGCTTTCAAGCGGCTGGTCCCCTCAGCCGTCGTCGGAGCCCATCGCCGCGACCGAGCTGTCGACCAGCGGCCCGAGCTCTTCGTCCAGCACCCGGCAATACTCGGGGTGGCGCAGGAAGATGTCGCACGCCTCCTTGCTCTCAAAGCCTGAGAACAGCGCCAGGTTGTAGCCCTGCCGGTCGGGCGAGACATTGTGCGCGACCGTCAGGTGGTCGACGCCCGGCATCGTCTCGATCAGCTCCTGCAGCGCCTCGCGCGCCGCGCGCACGCGCACCAGCGAGATGCCGGGCTTCAGCGCGAAGAGGATCGTGCAGTGGAACATCGCCGCGGATCGTCCGCGGTCGCGTCGGCGCGCGCAAGCGCGCGGCGTCAGGAGGTCCGGCCGACCCGGAGCGGCCGGCGCGGGTGCTCCTCTTCGCCGTCGGCGTGGCCGTAGTCGACGGCGTCTTCTCCCTCCTGCCAGCAGAACACGACCGGCGACCCGGCGTCCGCTCCCTCGGGCACGCGGCTGGCGCCCGGGAAGTGCAGCGTGAGCGGGTCTTCGCGCAGGATCGTCAGCCCGAGCTGCTCGAGCTCGGCGCGGCAGCGCCCCGAGGCCTCCTCGAGCTCGCGCACGCGCGCGGCCTGCGCGTAGTCCACGCCCTGCTCGTCGTCGGCGCTGCGACGCGCGGCCCGGGCGCGGTCGGACAATCGGAGCAGCTCGTCGCGGCGCTCGGCCAGCTCGCGCGCGATCACGCGAACGAGCCGGAGCGCCTGGTTCGCTTCGTCCAGGGTGTATCGGGTCTGCATTCTGGGCCTCCCGTGGGGTCTGTGGAATCGGTGCGCCTGGGGCGCGCGCGTGTCCGATAGGACGGGCGGGGAGCACCTTCGACGGCTTTCGTTGCGGGCAACTCCCGCTCCTTTGTAGTGTGACGCCGCGCATCGGTTACCAAGCGGCACGCGAAGCGAACTGACATGACGGAACGGGACGTAATGGACTTCGATGTCGTGATCGTCGGCGGGGGACCCGCTGGCCTGAGCGCGGCGATCCATCTGGCCAATTTGGTGGAGCGGCACAACGCCGGCGTCGACCAGAGCGGTGAAGGGGAGCAGCTGGAGCCCGAGATCTGCCTGATCGACAAGGCGGCCGAGATCGGCGCGCACTCGCTGTCCGGCGCGGTGATGGACCCCAAGGCGCTCGACCAGCTGCTGCCCGATTGGCGCACGATGGAGCCCAAGGCGCCCGTCGAGGCCGAGGTGCACGACGACTACGTGCTGTGGCTCTCGGAGACCGGCGGTCGCAAGCTGCCGCTCACGCCGCCGCCGCTGAAGAACCACGGCAACTTCGTGGTGTCGCTGAACAAGATGGTCGGCTGGCTCGGCGGGATCGCCGAGGAGAAGGGCGTGCAGGTCTTCCCCGGCTTCCCCGCCGCCAAGCTGCAGCGAGACGGGGCCAAGGTGCAGGGCGTGCAGCTCGCCGACACCGGCGTCGACAAGCACGGCGAGCAAAAGGGCAGCTTTGAAGCGGGCGGCATCCTC
>CAZTQF010000560.1:0-2657 GCA_964615255.1 uncultured candidatus Brocadiaceae bacterium
GGGCCTTCGATCGTGCCGAGCGCGACGCGACGATGCCATCGGATGCAGACCGGCTGCGCGACGCGGGGGCCCTGTCGGGTGCTGCGCCAGGCCGCCCAGCGCGACGGGCAGTCCGTCCGCGACCGCCTGCCCGGAGGGACCCCAGGTCTTCGCCGCGAACCGAGGCCGTCGCGCGCCGTGCGAGGCGCACGGCGGCGCGTCAGATGCGAGCACAGCGGCCAGCGGCGCGCGCTCCTCGCGTGACGGTCCACCGCACCGAGCCTCTGGCCCGCACCCGCGACCGCGAGTAGGCTCCGCCGCGTGAATCAGGCCTCCAATGACTCTGCTTCCCTTTTGCGGCAACGACTTACGGACCGTCAAGCGTCGATCGGCGTGGTCGGTCTCGGCTACGTCGGGCTGCCGCTCCTGCGCGCGTTCTTCCGCGCGGGCTTCCCCGTGATCGGCTTCGACGTCGACCAGGAGAAGATCGACATGCTCGGCCGCGGCGAGTCCTACCTCAAGCACCTCGGGGAGGACTACATCGCGGACTTCGCCAGCTCGGACCGCTTCACCGCGACGAGCGATCCGGCGAAGCTCGCCGACGCCGACGTCGTGATCCTGTGCGTCCCGACCCCGCTCGGCGGACACGGCGAGCCGGACATGAGCTACATCGTCCGGTCGTCGGAGATGGTCGCGAAGGTGCTGCGCAAGGGCCAGCTGGTGACGCTCGAGTCCACGACGTATCCGGGCACGACGCGCGGGGACATGGTCCCGATCCTGGAGCAGAGCGGGCTCAAGGCTGGCGAGGACTTCTTCGTCGCCTACAGCCCCGAGCGCGAGGACCCGGGCCGCCAGGACCACTCCACGCAGACCATCCCCAAGCTGGTCGGCGGCACGGACGCGGCCAGCGGCGAGCTCGCCACCTTGTGCTATTCGGCGGCGATCGCCGAGGTCGTCCCGGTGGACAACGCCGAGATCGCCGAGGCAGCCAAGCTGCTCGAGAACATCTACCGCTGCGTGAACATCGCGCTCGTCAACGAGCTCAAGCCAGTGCTCGCGGACATGGGCATCGACGTCTGGAAGGTCGTCGCCGCGGCCAAGACCAAGCCCTTCGGCTTCCAGGCGTTCTATCCCGGCCCAGGGCTCGGCGGTCACTGCATCCCGATCGATCCGTACTACCTGACCTGGAAAGCGCGTGAGTTTGGCCACCACACGCGCTTCATCGAGCTCGCGGGCGAGGTCAACAATTCGATGCCGAACTACGTGGTGCGGCGCGCGATGGAGGGCCTCAACGGCCTCGGCAAGGCGATGCGCGGCAGCCGCGTGCTGGTCGTCGGCCTCGCCTACAAGCCCGACGTCGACGACGTGCGCGAGACGCCGGCCGCGGAGATCATCAAGCTGCTGTTCGAGCACGGCGCAGACGTCAGCTACCACGACCCGCACGTGCCGCTGTTCGCAGGGATGCGAAAGTACATGGAGTACCGCATGCACTCGACGCCGCTCGACGCCGAAACGATCAAGCAGGCCGACTGCGTGCTCATCGTCACCGACCACAAGGCGGTCGACTGGCAGCTGATCGGCGACCACGCCAAGCTCGTCGTGGACTCGCGCAACGCGATGGCGGGCGTCCTGCCGATCCAGGGCAGCTACGTGCAGGCGTAGCCTCGCTGCCGCTTCGGTAGCGACGTCCGCGGTGTAGGATGTCGCCGTGCGAACCCTCGCTGCGCTCTCGGCTGTCGCGCTCGCCGCCGCCGCTCTCGGCCAGGAGCGCCCCCGCTTCGACGGCAGCGTCGGCTGGAGCGGCGGCAGCTTCCGCTTCGACTCGGACCTCGGCGGCTTCGACGACCGCGCGGACGCAGAGCTGTTCCAGGCGAGGCTGGAGGTCACGTCCGCGCGCGGGTTCGGCGGCGGCGTGCGCTTCGAGAGCTTCTCATCGGACAGCGCCGCGGGGCTGTTCCGCGACCCGCTCAAACCGCTCGACCCCGGCGTCGAAGCGCGCAACACCGCGGTCCAGGCGCACTTCACCTACCTGCTGCGCCAGCACCGGTTCCAGATGCCGCTCCGGGCAGGGCTGATGCAGAACACGCTCGTGCTCGACGATCCGATCGCGGCCGCCCCCGAGACGGAGTACCGCTCGCTCGGCCCCTTCTTCGAGGTCGAGCCCGAGGTGACGCTCACGCGCGACGGCGCGAGCGCGTGGACCGCCTACGGCCGGTTCGGCTTCGGCTACGGGCCGACCACCGTCGAGGTGGACAACGACTCCCGGGACTACGAGACCGACTCCTCGTTCCTGAACCTCGAGCTGGGCGCGCGCTACCGCTCGGGCCCTGTCGTGCTCGGCGCCGCGTTCCTCGGTCGCTACCAGTCGATGGACCCTAGCGCCGTCGTCGGCGGGCAGTTCGCATACGGCTTCGACAGCGGGTTCCACGGCGTCCTGCTGAGCGTCGGCGTGAGCTTCTGAGCACGCCTCAGATCGGCCGCACGGGGCCCACATCGAAGGCGTCGCCGTCGTCCCGCGCGACCCCGCTCGCCCCCTCGATCGGCGCGCCGGTCGCGAACCGTCCCACCAGCTGCTGCGCGAGCAGCGACTCGTCGCAGTGCATCTCCACGTCGGCCGGCCCGCTGTGCCACTGCGACAAGATCCCGACGACGGCGCCGCACAGCACGAAGGCCGCCAG
>CAZTQF010000561.1:0-2657 GCA_964615255.1 uncultured candidatus Brocadiaceae bacterium
GGCCCCGTCGCTGCGCAGCCCGGCGAAGGCGAGCCAGAGCAGGCTGCAGATCATCAGCAGCAGCGCGTAGGTCCACGGATGACGAAAGCGCTGCGTCAGGACCCGCGCGCGCGACTCCTCGAGCGCCTGCCGCCAGAACAGCGTCGTCTCGACCTCGACCTCCTGGTGGCGGACGCGGAGCCGCTGCAGCGCGTAGAGCAGGCCGGCGATCGCGCCGAGGCCGAGCACGCCGAGCAGCGCAGGGACGAAGCCAAAGCTCATACGATCAACGCCCCCGTCTCGAAGAGCTTGGACAGCTGCGGCAGCACCGGCTCGTCGACGTCTACCTGCACCAGGCCCGCCTGTCGCTGCACCGCCAGCTCGCGCAGGCCCTGCTGGTGCGCGTCGTAGGCGCGGCGGTAGGCGTCGAGCACCGCGGCGGTGACCGACACGTCGTGCTCTTGGCCGCTCTCGCAGTCCCGCAGCAGCAGGTCACCCTGCAGGTCCGGGGCGCGGTCGCTCTTGCGCACGAGCTGCACCAGCACGAGGCGGTGCCGCTGGCGCGCGAGGCTCTCGCGGACCGCGGCGACGCCGCCCGCGTCGAAGAAGTCGGAGACGACCACCAGCAGCCCCTTGCGCAGCCCCATGCGAGAGAACTTGCCGAGGGACGCGACGAAGTCGGTCGCGCCGCCCGGGCGCTGGGACGCGAGCGCCTCGGCGATCCGCATCTTGCGCACGTTGCCGCTCCTCGCGGGGAGCGCGGTGCGCAGCTGGTCCGCGAACGGGAACAGGCCGACGCTGTCGTGCTGGTTCAGCGCGGCGAGCGCCAGCGCGAACGTCGCCCGGAGGCCTGCGTGCGCGCGCGGGTTCTCGCCCTGCCACATGCTGCCGCTGACGTCCGGGGCGAGGTAGACGGGCAGGTCCTCGAACTCCTCGAACAGCCGCAGGAAGACGCGGCCGAGCCGGCGGTAGATGTTCCAGTCGATGGCCCGCAGGTCGTCGCCGGGCGCGTAGCCGCGGTAGTCGCGGAACTCCATGCCCGCGCCCATCTGCCGCGACCGCTGCTCGGCGTGCACGCCGCCGCGGGCCACGCGCTGGGCGAGGATCCGAAAGCGGGAGACGTCGGCGAGGAACTCCGGGTCGAAGAGCTCTTGTCGGGTCGGGGCGGTGACGGCCATCGGCAGGATCGGGGCGGGGCTTGGGCGCTACGCGGCGGGCGGCTGGACGTGGCCGAGCACCTCGGCGACGACGCGGTCGGTCGTGACGCCGTCGGCCTGGCCGTGGAAGTTGATCAGCACCCGGTGCCGGAGCACGTCGTGCGCGACCGCCTTGACGTCGTCCACGCTGACCGCGAAGCGACCTTCGGTCAGCGCACGCACCTTCGAGCACAGCATCAGCGCCTGCACCGCGCGCGGCGACGGGCCGAGCGCGACGAACTCGTTGACCGACTTCGGCGCGAACTCGGAGCCGGGCTGCGCGCCGACCACCAGGTGGATCGCGTAGCGCTTGGCGCGCTGCGGCACCGGCACGGCGAGCGCGACCTTGCGCAGCTCCAGGATCTCGTCGGCGCTCGAGACCTTGCTGACCTCGGGCTCCTGGCCGGCGGTCGTCCGGTCGACGATCGCCTCGTACTCCTCGATCTTGGGGTAGCCGACGACGATCTTCATCAAGAAGCGGTCGAGCTGCGCCTCGGGCAGCGGGTAGGTGCCCTCCTGCTCGACCGGGTTCTGCGTCGCCATGACGCAGTAGGGCTCCTGCAGCTTGATGGTGCGGCGGCCCACCGAGATCTGCCGCTCCTGCATCGCCTCGAGCAGCGCCGACTGCGTGCGCGGGGTCGCGCGGTTGATCTCGTCCGCGAGCACCAGCGAGGACACCAGCGGCCCCTCCTGGAACTGCAGCTCGTGGCCGCCGCCGTCGGTGTCCACGAGCACGTTCGTGCCCTGGATGTCGGCGGGCATCATGTCCGGCGTGAACTGGATCCGGGAGAACGGCACGTCGACGGCTTGGCCGATCGACTTGACGAGCATCGTCTTGCCGAGGCCGGGAACGCCCTCAAGCATCACGTGCCCGCCCGCGAACAGGGCCGTCAGGGCCGCGTCGAGCACGGGCTCCTGGCCGACGATGAAGCGCTGCACTTCGCGCTTGATCCTGTCGTGCACGTCGCGGAATCGTTGGGCGTCGCGCTCGGCGACCTCGGCTTGTTCGTTGGCGTTCATCACTGCGGTCCGCCTTCCTCGCGAAGGCTCAGGTAGAAGCTGCGCACGATGTCCTGCATCCAGGGCGGCAGGGCGCGGCGCGTCAGGTGACCCATCGGGGCGGCGCGGGCGCCGCGGCTCTCGCCGGGCACCTGGTCGCCCTGATGGGCCTGGGGTTCGATGCGTTCCTGGGTGATCTTGGAGATCCCCGGGTTGGGCTTGGCGCTGACGTGGTCCGGGAAGGTGACGCCCAGCACGAGCTGCGCGACGCCGCGCTGCTTCTTCGGACCGCCGGGGCCGCCGCGGCCGTTGGCGTCGTCCTGCGGCTGACCGTTGCCCATGGAGATCTGGAGGTCCCGGTTGACGGGCGGCTTGCGCTGGCGGAGGTTCGGCTGCACGCCGCCGCGGGCCTTCGACTCGTCGTTCTCGTCATCGACCTCCTCGTCCTCGTCCGGGTCCTCCTCCTCGTCGGTGACGACCTGG
>CAZTQF010000562.1:0-2644 GCA_964615255.1 uncultured candidatus Brocadiaceae bacterium
GAGGCAGCGCGCGACGCGCGGCGCGAGCGCGGTCGTGACACAGGCGTGACCCGCTGCGGTCAGGTGGATGTCCTCGGCGTAGTAGGCGGACGCGGCGCCTTCGACGTGCAGCGGCGTCAGCAGCGACACGAAGGGGATCTCGAGCTGCTCGCACTCGCGCGCCAGCCAGACGTGGTCGGGCGCATCGTTCGCGAGCGCTTGCTCGCGGGTCGGGATCGCGGCGATCAGCAGCCGCGAGCCTGCAGCGGCCACCGCCTTGTGCATCCGGGCCAGCAGATGCGACATCGCGCTGCGCTGCTGCGCGGCCGAGAACGTCGCGCGCGCGGCGTTCTCGCGCTGTGACAGCTCCTCGCCGTGTCGCGGCAAGAACAGGTTCTTGTGCACGCTCCGGTAGATCGCGCAGTTGCGATACAGCCAGAAGGCGCCGGGGGCCGGCTGCAGGTAGGGCTCGAAGGCGGTGACGTCCGGCTCGAGCACCGTGAGCACACGATCGCCGTCCACCTGCACGTGCGGCCGCGGCCCGAGTCCGCTGAAGACCGGCATCAGGTTGTCGATGAAGTCGTTGTCGTAGACCG
The DNA here is from genome assembly GCA_964615255.1 of uncultured candidatus Brocadiaceae bacterium. Lineage (GTDB taxonomy): Bacteria > Planctomycetota > UBA1135 > UBA1135 > UBA2386. The sequence continues at coordinate 576 of CAZTQF010000562.1, forward strand.
TCAGGACGACCAGCGCCGGCCCGAAACTTCGCAGCTGCTCGCGCACCGCCAACAGCTCCTGCAACGTCGAGTATCCCCCGACCCCGGCGTTGAGGTGCCGCACGCGCTCCCGTGACGCCGCGACGCGAGCCGGGAACGCCTCCTCCGCCTCGACCTGCGAAGCCTCGGTGAACGAGTCCCCGACGAACAGCACGAGGCGCTCGTCAGGGCCCTCCTCGGCGGCCCGCGTCGAAACGCGCAGGCCGTGCGGATCGGTCGCGAAGGTGACTTGCCGCCCCAACTCGTCGACCATCTGACGACGGCAGTTTGCAGGGTGGCGCCACCCGAGCTGCGCGTCGACCCGGTAGATCGGCGGCCAGAGCGTCGCGTTGAGCACGCGCAGCGTGACCTCCGCGAGCGAGACCGCCAGCCCCGTGCCCGTGGCCACGAGCAGCAGGCGGCGTCGCCAACGCCGGGGGCCGGACGCGCGCCGCGTGATCATCTACCGTGCGGGACGACCGAGTCGAACACCCGCACGGACTTCCAGTTGTCCTTGTTGGCCTCGATGAACGCGAGGTGCGCAGGGTCGTCTTGGTAGGCGTCGTGCGCGGCCCGGTCGGCGAAGTAGACGTGCAGCGCGACGTGGAAGCCCTGGTCGTTGACCTCGCGTGCTAGCCCTTCGTCACGGTCGCCCGCGGCGAAGTAGACGACTCCGGCGATCGGCGCGAGCTGCTCGTAGCAGCTGTCGACGAGGCGCTGGCGCGCAGCGGCGGAGTCGTCGACGAGCTCGAAGTAGACGTCGTGGGCGAGGCCGGCGTTGGGCATGGACTGACAGGCTCCGAAGACAAACAGGAGAGAGAGCGCGAGGCCGCGGATCATGGCGTGCAAGCGTAGCCTCAGACGCTGTCCGGCCGCATCTGCTTGTCGTACATCCGGCGATAGGCGCCGCCCTGCTCGAGCAGCTCCTGGTGGGTGCCGGACTCGATCACCTGCCCCTCGTCGAGCACGATGATCTGGTCCGCGTCGACGATCGTCGACAGCCGGTGCGCGATCACGAACGACGTGCGGCCGCGCATCAGCTCGCTGAGCGCGCGCTGCACAGCGACCTCGCTCTCCGTGTCGAGCGCCGAGGTCGCCTCGTCGAGAAACAGGATCGCCGGGTTGCGCAGGATCGCGCGCGCGATGGTAATGCGCTGCTTCTGTCCGCCCGAGAGGCTGGCGCCCCGCTCCCCCGCCACGGTGTCGTAGCCGTCGGGGAGGCCCGCGATGAACTCGTGGATCCGCGCCGCCGCCGCGGCCGCCTCGACCTCTTCCTGGCTCGCGCCGGGGCGGCCGCAGGCGATGTTCTCGCGCAGCGTCGTGTTGAAGAGGAACGGGTCCTGGCTGACCACGGCCGTGTTGCGGCGATAGTCGGCGAGGCGGAGCTCGCGGAGATCGCGTCCGTCGACCAGGATCGCGCCGCGGTCCGGGTCGTGGAACCGCATCAACAGGTCGAGCGTGGTCGACTTGCCGCAGCCCGTCTTGCCGACGAACGCGACGGTCTGACCGGCGCGCGCGTGCACGCTGAGCCCCCGCAGGACGGGGTCACCGTCGTAGCCGAACTCCACGTCGCGCAGCTCGACGTCGCCGCGCAGGCTCTCGAGGCGGTCGCCGCCGCGCATCGCCGGGTCGGCGGCGGTCTGCAGGATGTCCTCGATCCCGGCGAGCGCGCCCGCCGACTCGCGCAGCACGTTGTAGGCACGCGTCACCCGCTTAACGTGCTGGTAGGTGGTCGCCAGCGGCGCGATGATGACCGCCACGTCGTCGAACGCGATCGCGCGCTCCACCATCACGAGGTAGCCGAGCAGCACGAGCACGGCCGCGGTCGCCGCCTGGTAGCCGACGAACGAGGTCGCGATCGAGCGCGCCTTGGCGCTGAGGACGCGGCGCGTCCGCTCCAGGAAGCGGGCCGTGGTCTCCTCGAAGTCGCGCATGTGCGCGTCCTCGAGCTGGTAGGCCTTGACCGTGCGGATCCCGGTGAGGATCTGGTTGAGGGACTCGGTCGTCTCGCCCATCGCCTGCAGGCTCTTGCTGCTCCGCTTCTGGACCTT
>CAZTQF010000563.1:0-2644 GCA_964615255.1 uncultured candidatus Brocadiaceae bacterium
CTGCGCTGCCTGCGCGTGCAGGACCAGACCGCCGAGCGTCATCAAGCCGGCCAGCGCCGCGTCGGCGAGCACCACGTAGGCGCCGAACAGCGCGACCCCGGCCACGACGTGCACCAGCAATTCGTCGCGCGCGCGTCGCCCGGCGAGCGCGGCGAGCGACGCGCGCAGCGCGCGGCGAAGGGAGCATAGCCGCGCCCCGAAGGCATCCCGGAGGCCGAGCGCGCGCACGTCTTTGGCCGTGGCGCGGCCCGTCAGCACGCCGCCGAGGTAGGCGACGGCCCGCTGCGAGACGACGTGGTCGCGCTGCCAGTCGAACCGCAGCTGCGCGTGCTTGCGACGAGACCAAGCGATCGGGGCCGCGGCGAGCCCGACGGCGAGCGGCAGCCACGGCTCGACCCGGACCAGCAGCGCCGACATGGCAAGCAGCGACAGCGCCGCCACCAGCAACGCGACGAGGTCCTGGACCAGACGCACCGGCCGCTGCGACGCCTCGGCGCCGGCGCGCTGCATGGCGTCGTGAAACCCCGGCCGCTCAAACTCCAGCAGGGACAAGCCGGCCGTGTGCTCCTGCAGGTGCTGGACCGACGCGTCGGCGAGGCGACGCCCGAAGGTCTCGCTCACGTAGGCGGCGAGGCTCGCCAGGCCTGCGCCGGAGAGCGCCACCGACGCCGCCACCGAGGTCGCGACGAGAGCCTGCTGCCACGCCTGCGCCGCGGGGACGGTCCCGGCGACGCCGCTGGCGACGGCGTCGACCAGCCACTGCATCGAATACAGGCCGACTACGGGCAGCAGGGCCTGGGCGAGCGCGAGCAGCCCCAGGCACATCAGCGGGCCGCGGCCGACACGGCAGCACAGCCGCCAAGCGGTCGACAGCTCGACCCGGTCCTCTGTGGTCACAGGCACACGCTAGTTCCGATAAGATATGTTATGCGTAGCTGGGCGGGGGACAGCGCTGTCACGGCGCGCTCCCGGCTCCACCGAGCCGCCACTCCATGCCGACCCACGCCGTGAAGTCCGGCGAGGCCTTGGCGACCAGGTCCTCGGCCAACCCGATCTCGAGCGACCAGCGCGGGCTCGGGCTCCAGCGCCCGCCGACCCAGAGCAGCGCCTGGTCCCGGCTGGCGAGCCGCGCGTCGATGTCGCGAAGGGTCGAGGTCTCCCATTCGGCCTGCACCAGCAGGTGCAGGTCTTCCTGCACCGGCAGCTCGAAGCCGACCCCGGCCGAGGTGACGTCCGCGAACCGGAACCCGACCGAGCGGGACGTCGACGGCGTGCCGGCGAGCGTGTGCTGAACCTGAGCCGTACAGCCGACGCCGCCAAACCGATACTCGCCGATCACCCCGAACGCGGCGTCGAGCTGGCCGTTGCCGTAGCCTGTGCGTGGATCGCCCGTCGGCAGCTCGACACCCGCGCGCAGCGTCAGGCCGAGCGTCCGGTCCGCTGGCGGCAGCAGCTGCCAAGCCACGTGCACGGGGACGTCCAGCAGCTCCGCGCTGCTGCGCTCCATCGCCCAGACCGTCTGCCCGCCTTGTCCGGCCTCGACCAGGAACTGGTCTCTCGGGTTGGTGCTGCGGTCTTGGTCCGGGAGCCCGAACAGCTCGTGGTAGTCGATGATGAAGGAGTCCAGGAACCCTCCCGACGTGTGCGCGAACGGGAGCTGGAGGCCGAGCTGAAGCCCCCCGCCCAGGCCGAGCTTGGCGTCGACCGCCGCGCGCAGCACTTCGCCGTCCATCTGCCACGATCCCTGCGGGCCGCCGCCGAACAGGAACAGGCTCGTGTAGGCGAAGTCGGTGCGCACCGAGGTGTCGCCGGCGGCGAGCACGCCTGCGCCGGCCGGATCGAGGTGCATCACGGTCAGCTGCGCGGGGTGCTGGTTGCGGACCGGCAGCGGCCCGCGCAGCTCCGGCGCCTGCACGCAGCCGCCTGCGACCGACGCACAGGCCACCGACGCCGTCGCCAGAGTCCGAGTCACGCGCACCCGTGCACGCTACGAAGCCCGCCCCGCGCGCGCCAGCACGACCCGACCGTGGCCGCGCGCGCGCAAGGATGTGCCGGTCCGGTGAGCGAGCGCGTAAGATCCCGCCACCTTGAAGACGCACACCTACCTGGCCCTCTTGCTGTCGCTCGCTGCCTGCGCCGAAGGCGGCGAAGACGAGCGCCCCCAGAGCGACGTCCTGATCGCGGCGCAGCACCACATGTTCGCGCTGCGCAGCCTCGCGGGCTTCGGCGCGTTCCCGGTGCCGTCGTCGGCCGTCCAGACCGACCGCGGCATCTTCAACACGTTCGACGACAGCACCTACACCGTGACCCGCGCGTCGGGCACGTCGAGCCCCGACCGCTACGCGCTCGAGAACGACGGCGTGTTCAGCGTGCTGATCAGCGGCACCAGCACCGAACCGACAACGGTCTTCTTAGGCGGCTACAGCCTGGTGGCAGACCAGGACGACTACTTCTTCACCGATCGCGTCTCGACCAGCGGCAGCCCTCGCATCGGGCTGTTCTACGGGACCCGGGTCGTCAACGGCCAGCTGGAGCTCGAGGGCGGGTGGCACCTGCTCTCGCTCCACGTGATCTTCGACCAGGGGATCCTGTCGCCCGACAACGTCGGCCGCGGCGCCTACGGCGGCGTCAGCATCACCGCCGG
>CAZTQF010000564.1:0-2644 GCA_964615255.1 uncultured candidatus Brocadiaceae bacterium
TCCGCCTACTACGCCGAGGACATCCACCTGACCGCAGCGGGTCACGCCTGTGTCGCGACCGCGCTCGCGCCTCGCGTCGCGCGCTGCCTTCGCTGATCGGTCCGCCGGAGCCAGCACGCTCCCAGCCGAGCGTTACTCGTGCCGCGGGCCGAGCAGGGCGACGACGGTCGCGCGGCAGGCTTCGCCGCGGCCGACGGGGCCGACCTGCTCGCCGGTCTTGCCCTTGACGTTGACGCGGCCGGCGTCGAGCTCGAACAGCTCGGCCATGCGCGCCCGCACCTCTGCGCGGCGTGGCTTGAGCTTGGGCAGCTCGGTCTCGATGACGACGTCCAGCGACCAGACCGTGAGCCCCTGCGCCTTCACCAGGGCCATCGCCTCCCGGCAGAACGCCGCGGAGTCGCGGTCGGCGTGGGCCGGGTCCTGGTCCGAGAACAGCGTGCCGAGGTCGTCGAGGCCCGCGGCGCCGAGCACCGCGTCGCAGGCGGCGTGCAGGACCGCGTCGCCGTCGCTGTGGCCGACGGGGCCGACGGGGCTCTCGAACGGGACCCCACCGAGCACGCAGCGGCGGCCCGGCTCCAGCCGGTGGACGTCGACGCCGAGGCCGATGCGGGGGAGGTCTTGGTTCATGCGCTCCGGAACGGGGTGGGGTCGCGCTGCAGCAGCGCCGCGGCGACAGGCAGGTCGTCGGGCCGGGTGATCTTGAGGTTGCCGGCGGAGCCCGCCACGACGGCGACGTCGCGGCCGGCGTGCTCGAGCAGTGAGACGTCGTCGGTGCCCTCGAAGCCATCGCGCCTGGCCGCCGCTGCGGCCGCGACGAACCAGTCCCGTCGGGCGACCTGCGGCGTCTGCGCGTACCAGACGTCGGCGCGGTCCATCGTCTCGGCGACGCGGCCCTGGCGCACGCGCTTGAGCGTGTCGGCTGCGGGCACGGCGAGCAGGGCCGCGCCGGTCGCCTTGGCGATCTGCAGGCACTCGTGCGCGCGCTCGACCGGCACGAGCGCGCGGGCGGCGTCGTGGACGCAGACGAGGTCCACGTCGTCAGACGTGGCCGCGAGCCCGCGCTCCATCGACTCCTGCCGGGTCGCGCCGCCGTCGACGAAGCGGAGCTCGACGTCGGCCGGGAGGATCGCGCGCAGGCGGGCCTCGCAGGCCGGCACGAGCGTCGCGCGGTCTTCGGGCTGCACCAGCACGAGCACCTCACAGGCGTCGTCTGCGGCGACCGCGGCGAGCAGCCGCGCAGCGCTGTGCACGACGAGCGCCTCGCCGTCGAGCTCGAGGAACGCCTTGGGCACGGCACCTCCGAGGCGTGCGCCGCGTCCCGCCGCGAGCAACAAGATGGCGACCTTCACGCCGATCGACCTTACACTCCGCCCCGTGGCGTCGACGCGGATTCTCGGTATCGACCCGGGCACGCAGGTGGTGGGCTTCGGGTGCCTCGAGTGGGCCGGCGGCAACGAAGCCAGCGGCCGCGGCGAGCCGGGCGCGCGGCCGCTCGCGATGCGCGGCAGCAACGTGGTCCGCGCCAGCGGGTCGAGCGGCGACGCCGGCGTGCGGCTCGTCGGCGCGGGCGTGCTCCGCCTCGGCAAGCGCGGGGCGGAGCTCACTGCGCGTTTGCTGTCGCTCTCCGAACAGTTTGTCTCGGTGGTCGCGGAGCTCGCGCCGACCGAGGTGGCGATCGAAGAGGCGTTCTTTGGCAAGAGCGTGCAGGCGGCGCTCAGGATCGGTGAGGCGCGGGGCGTCGTGCTCACCGAGTCCGCGCGCGCGGGGCTCGCCGTGCACCAGTTCGCGCCGGCGCGCATCAAGCGCTGCGTCGCCGGCCACGGCGCGGCTCGTAAGGAATCGGTCGCGAGCATGTTGCAGCAGCTCCTCCCCGAGCTGTCGGCCGCCGGCAGCGCGCCGCTGCCCGCCGACGCGACGGACGCGCTCGCGGTCGCGTGGACCCGACTGGAACAGCTGCGCTCCCCGCTGCTCGCGCCGTCCGGCCCGGGCCGCGGGCGCGCGCGGGCGGCCCCCGGGGCGCGCACGCTGGGAAACTGACCCGGGTCGCGACGGTTGCATTCTCGCCGGTCTCAGCGCGATACTTTGGCCAGCGAGATGGGGTCTTCACGCTCGGCGCGCCGACGGGCGGCACGGAGCAGCATCCTGCGTCGCGGCCCCGCTCCCCATCGACCATGATCCGTGGACCCGTGCTGCCGAAGATGCGTGACAGCCTCTGGGAGCTGGTCTCGGCGAGGCTCGACGCGATCGAGTCGGGCCTGGAGCTGGCGCTCGAGTCGTTCGAGTGCGGCGACCCCGCCCTTGGTGTCGTCGAGGGGATCGCGCGCGACGCCGCTGGCGGTCCGGTCCTGGTGATGCTCGCCGTGGAGGGCGACACGCTGCTCTCGGCGCGCGCGCTGGCTGCCGATCGCTTCCTGCAGCGGGTCGGCGCCGCGCTGCCCGAGGCCTTGCCGGAGGCGAACTTCTCGCACGGCCAGCACGGCCGCTTGCTCGTCGTCGGCACGGAGAGCAGCGCGAGCCTGCTGCAGCAGCTCTGCGAGCTGCCGCTGCACGGCCTGGAAGCCTGCAGCCTCGAGCCATTCCGGGTCGCCGGAGAGGAGCGCTTCGCCGTGCGGTGGCTCGCGCGCGGCGGCGTCCTGCAGCCGGT
>CAZTQF010000565.1:0-2641 GCA_964615255.1 uncultured candidatus Brocadiaceae bacterium
GCCCTTCGAGGAGCGCAAGGGCATCGTGCCGAACATCGACGGCCGGGTCGTCGAAGAGCTCGGCGGCGAAGTGCGCATGGGCCACTACTGCGCGGGCTGGTGCAAGCGCGGCCCCACCGGGCTGATCGGCACCAACAGCCTGGACGCCAAGGACACGGTCAAGGCGATGCTCGAGGACCAAGCGGCCGGCGCCGTGCAGCCGCCGACCGGCGGCGACGTCGCGGCGCTGCTGGCGGAGCGCGGCGTCGACGCCGTGAGCTGGCAGGACTGGCAGCGGCTCGACGAGTGGGAGTTGGCGCAGGGCGCGCAGCGCGGCAAGCTGCGGCACAAGCTCGCGAGCGTCGAAGAGCTGATGGCTGTCGTCCGCGAGCTGCGACCCGCGTGAGCGATTCGCTCCCGCTGTTCGCCGCCTGCCAACCGGGCCTCGAACCGTTCCTGCTCGCCGAGCTGGAAGCGCTCGGGTTCCGCGCCGACGGCGTGCCCGGCGGCGCGACCTTCGACGGCGGCCTCGACGCGCTGATGCGTGCGTGCCTGTGGCTCGGCACCGCGAGCCACGTCCGCGTGCGCCTCGCGCAGTTCCGCTGCCGGGCGCTCGGCGAATTGGAGCGCAAGGCCGCCGAGTTCGCGTGGCGCGACTGGCTGACGCCGAAGGTGCCGCTGGACCTCCGGGCGTCGGCGAAGCGCTCGCGCGTCTACCACACGGGCGCCATCCAGGAGCGCCTCTACAAAGCGATCGGGCGCGCCTTCGGCGCCGACCCCGTCCTGGCGCGGAAGGGCGACGAGGTCACGGCTCCCCTGCACGTCCGGTTCGTCGACGACACCTGCACGGTCTCGCTCGACGCGACGTCGACGCCGCTCCATCGCCGCGGCTACCGGCTCGACGGGCGGAAGGCCCCGCTGCGCGAGGACATCGCGCACGCGCTCGTGCTCGCGAGCGGGTTCGGGCCGGGCGACGCGCTGCTGGACCCGTTCTGCGGCAGCGGCACGATCGCGATCGAGGCCGCCGCGATCGCCAGATGCGTGCCGCCGGGCCGCTTGCGGCCGCCGCCGCTGCAGCACAGCGCGCGCTTCGACCACGACGCGTGGCAGCGGCTGGTCGCCGAACCACAGCCGAACGAGGACGTGCCCCTGATCACCTGCAGCGACCGCGACGACGGCGCCGTGGCCGCTGCGCGCGCCAACGCCGAGCGCGCCGGCGTCGCCGACGCCCTGCAGGTCGAGGCGCACGCGATCGCGGCCCACCCCTGGCTGCAGCCGAACGCCGCTCCGCCGCGAGGCGTCGTGGTCTCGAACCCGCCCTACGGCGTGCGGATCAAGGGCGGCAGCCCGCTGCTGTCGCTGTACCAAACCATCGGTCACCGGGTGCAGCGCTTAGGCGACGGCTGGCGGACGGCGCTCCTCGCGCACGACGTCCGCCTCGCGCGTCGCACGGGGCTCAGCTTGGAGCCTGCCTTCTCGACGCGGCACGGCGGGCTCACCGTCACCGCCATGGCGACGCCGACGCCGGACGACGGCGCGTGAACGGGAGCGCTTGACGGCCGCGCGCGCGGTCGGGTAGCAACCCCGGATGCGAACCGCCGCCGCCTGCCTCGCCGGGTTGATCACCGCCTGCTGCGTAGCGCCCGTCGCGCGCGCGCCGCACCCGACGGGCGCGCTCACGCTCGATGAGGTGCTGGCGAGCCGCGCGGTCACCGGCTCGCCGCCGTCGGCGCCGCGCTGGGACGCGGCGGGACAGCAGCTGGCCTTCCGCTGGGCCGGCCGTGCGGGCGGCCGTCCGCAGCTCTGGACGATGCGGCTCGGAGCCCCGATGCAGCAGCTGACGACGGACGGGGCCGGCGCGTTCTGCTGGCTGCCCGGCGACGGCGGCCTCGCCTACACCAGCGGCGACAAGGTCTGGCACGTCGACCTCGCGAGCGGCGCCCGCCACGAGGTGGCCACGCTGCCGCGCGGCGCGACCGACGTGCAGTTCTCGCCGTCACGCGACGCCGTAGCGTTTCGCAGGGACGGCGACCTCTGGGTCACGGCGCTGCCCGAAGGCGAGACCCGTAGGCTGACCGAGGTGGGGCAGCCGCCGCGTTCGAAGGTCTCGGTCGGTCGCTACCGCCGCAACGAGGTCGAGGTCGGGCCCTACATCTGGGGAGGGCCGACGTTCGCGTGGGCGCCGGACGGCGAGCAGCTCGCGGTCCACCTCGTCGACCGCACCGGCGTGCGCGAGGTGCCTTTCCCGAACTATCTGGGCGAGGAGACGGACCCCAACCTCGTGCGGCGAAGCTACCCGGGAGACGCCAACGAGTCTCGCCGCGTCGGCGTGCTGGACGTCGCGTCCGGCGCGCTCCGGATGCTCGAGCTCCCCGACCCGACGGACACCCGGATCGCGGCGCTGCGGTGGTCCGCGCAGGGGCACCTGCTGATCGACTGCGAGTCGGACACCGCCGTCGAGCGCGCGCTCTACGTGCTGGCGCCAGGTCGACAGCAGCCGCGGCTGCTGTGGCGCCATCGCCGAGAGAGCCGCGTCTACACGACGTGCGACGCCGCGTGGCACCCCGACGGCGGGCACGTGATCGTGCTCTCGGATCTCGGCGACCGGTACGGCCTCTACGCGCTCGCGCTCGACGACCCCACGCCGCGGCTGCTGACGGAT
>CAZTQF010000566.1:0-2637 GCA_964615255.1 uncultured candidatus Brocadiaceae bacterium
CGCTGGTCTTCTTGCGGGCCATGTAGGCCTCCGTGCTGGCTGGTTGGACAGTGTTGGCTGGACAGTGCCGAACACCGGTGGCTGAGATGCCGCAAGGTCGGAAGACCGGTTCGACGCAAGGAGCGTCGCTCAGCAGAGTTGAGATGGTCGGGCCGAGAGGATTCGAACCTCCGACCTACTGGTCCCAAACCAGCCGCGCTACCAAGCTGCGCCACGCCCCGACCGGCGAGACTCTAGCGGCGTGCAGGGGGCGAAGAAAGGCGCTGCGAGAGGCGGGTCCGTAGGATGTCTCGATGCTCGCTCGCACCGGCCCAGCCTCCCTCCTGCCTGCGCTCTGTCTCCTCTCTGGGTGTGCGTCGACGGGCACGTATGTGGCGCCGGCGCCGGACGCTGCCGTCGCGGTCGTGGTCGGCGAAGATCCTGCGTTCCTCGAAGGGCTCGACCCGCTCGCGACGACCCACTCGACCTGGTTCGAGCAGGTCGACGAGGACACGCTGTCGCGGTCGGCGTGGTCGGGCTTTCCCAAAGAGCTGCGGGTGCCGCCCGGTGAGCACACGCTCTCGGTCGGCGGCGCCGTGCGCCAGCGCGGCCGCGTGATCGCGGCGGGGGACGCGGTGTTCCGCGTCGACTTCGAGGCGGGGCGGACCTACCACGTCTCGACGTCCCTGGTCCCGGGCAAGCCGGGCGAGGTCGAGATCCTGATGGAGACATCGGACTCGGCGACGAGCGACGGGTAGCCGCGCATCGTCCCGGTTCGGGGAAGCGGCCGCCACGCGGACGGGGCGCTGTCATGGGCGCTTTCGGTCCACCCGCGATGGCCTCGTCTCGCCCGGTGAGCCGCGGGGCCGGCGGCTTGCTACACTCTCAGGGCTCTGCCCTCGGCCCCATGAGCCCGCGACCCTCCATGCACCGTCCACGCGTCCCCCTTGGCTGTCGGCACCCCCTCGCTCGCACGAGCCGCCTGATCCTGACGCTCGCGCTGCTGTTGGCGCCATGGGTCGGCGTCCGCGCGCAGCAGGTCCTGCAGGCGCCGCCGACGCTGCTCGCGCAGTTCGACCTCGACCTGGGCACGGTGCAGTCGCTGTCCCTGCCGGGCACGCAGCACGACGCGGTGACGACGACGGTGACGCTCGCGGGCGTGCGCTACACGATCGACCTTACGCTCCACGACGTGCGCAGTCCGGACTTTCAACTCTACGAGCGCAACGCTGCCGGTCTGGTGCCGCTGCCGCGGCCGGCGTGCGTGACCTACCGGGGTCAGCTGCGCGAGTGGCCCGAAGCGCGCGTCGCGGCGACGGTGGTCGACGGCTCGATGGAGGCGATGATCCACCTGCCGGGAGCGGCGGCGGGGGAGCCCGGCGAGGTGTGGGTGGTGCAGCCTGTCCGGCGTGCGCAGCCCGGCGCCCGGGCGTCGCTGCACGTGGTCTACCGCGCGGCCGACTCGGCGACGCTGCCCTACGAGTGCGGCACGGACACGAGCGGCTTGCCGCCGCCGACGCCGCAGGGCTCGGCCGACTTCACGGCGGTGTGTGAGATCGCGCTCGAGGCGGACCTGCAGTTCTATCAGTGGAACAACAGCGACGTCACGCAGACGCAGAACGACATGACCTCGGTGATGAACCAGGTCGACTTCATCTATGACCGCGACGTCGACGTGACGTTCACGGTGGTCTCGCTGATCGTGACGACGTCCACGGTCTACACGACCAACGACCCGAGCGCCTTGCTGAGCCAGTTCTCCAGCTACTGGAACAGCAACTTCGGCCTGATCCAGCGCGACGTGGCGCACCTGTTCACGGGCCGCAACCTGACGGGCTCGACGATCGGCATCGCCTACGTCAGCGTGATCTGCAGCCAAGGCAACGGCTACGGCCTGTCGCAGTCGGACTTCACCAACAACTTCAACCGGCGCGTCGGGCTCACCTGCCACGAGCTCGGCCACAACTTCTCGGCGCCGCACTGCAACGGCAACAACCCGTGCTACATCATGTGCTCGGGGCTCGGCGGCTGCAGCAACAACGTGACGCTGTTCGGGCCGAGCTCGGCGGCGCAGATCGACGGCTACGCGCACAACTCGCCGTGCATGCCGCCGCCGGCGACGGTGCCGGTGCTGACGTCGATCAGCCCGACGAGCTTGACGATCTTCTCGCCGGGCGGCGTCACCCTGCAGGGCACGGGCCTCTTGACGATGGACCGCTTCACGGTCGGCGGCCAGACGTTCACCGCCGGCTACGCGGTGCAGAGCGACACGCAGGTCGCGGTGATGGTGCCGCAGGGCGCAGCGCTCGGTCCGACGTCGGTCACGGTCGGCAACACGCTCGGGACCAGCAACCCGATGACGTTCTCCTACACGCTGACGCAGCCGCCCAAGCTGCGCTCGACGGCGCTGGTGCCGCCGACCGGCGGCGTGGCGTCCTATGACTTCGGCGGCGTCCCGGGCAACCAGTGGTTCCTGCTGCTGGGGCTCACGCCCGCGACCACGCCGCTGTTCGGCTTCGACGTGCTGACCGGCCCGGTCGTGCTGGCCGCGGGGACCCACCCGGCGCCGCTGGGAATCTCCAACGTCTCGGTGCCGGTCCCGCCTGGGCTCGGGGTGCTGCAGTTCTTCTTCCAGGTGATCGAGGGCGAGGGCCAGGT
>CAZTQF010000567.1:0-2617 GCA_964615255.1 uncultured candidatus Brocadiaceae bacterium
GCTTCGCACCGCGCCAGCGACGCCGGGAGCGTCTTGAGCGCGTTCCCTCTCACGTCCAGCCACTCCAGCGCGGCTAGGCGTCCGAGCTCCTCGGGTAAGGCCTCGACGCGGTTGCGCCCGAGGTGGAGTTCCGCGAGGTTTCGCAGCCCCCCGAGTTCCTTCGGCACGGCGCGCAGTCGGTTCCGCCCGAGCTGCAGCACGCGCAGGTTCGCGCGGTAGGCCGCGATCGTCTCCTGGGCCAGCTGCGCCGTCGAGCGCTCGGGGGGTGCCGGCGCGGCTGCGCCTTCGCCGCGCAGGAAGTCCTCTCTGCGGCGGACCTCATTCATCGGGATCCCCGGCTCGCCTGTCTGCGCGGCGGCCGCGAGCTCGTTCGCGCCGTCGTAGAACACTGCCACGTCCGGCACGTTGCCGTCGCGCAGTTCGAGTATGAGCCGCAAAATCCCCTGCGTGCTGACGTAGCCGGTCTCGCCGAGGTTGAAGACGCGCGCGGGGTGGCCGGACTCATGGAGGCCGCGCGCCAGCCATGAAGGGATCGTCTGGTCGTCGGCCGCGCCGGTGCCCCAGATCGTGGAGCCGCCGAACACGAACACCTTCGGCGCGTCCTCCGGCAGCGATCTGGCCTGCACCGTCCTGCGCCTGCCCTCGCCGTCGACGTGGATGAAGCGCCCGTCGTAGGCAGCGCGGCGCCAGTAGACGTAGGGCTGCCAGTGCGCCCGGTTGGCCGCGCGGAACTCGCGATAGTAGGCCAGCGCCCAGTCGCGGTCCGCGTGGCCGTCCGCCTCTGCGCGCCAGTCAACCACGGCTGCCGCGGCCGCGACGTCGCTCGCGCTGGCAGAGGCCGCGGTCGGCGCCGCGACGGCGGCGGGCGACGCGCGGTAGACCCAGACCGCGATCGCCGCCGCGACCAGCGTCGTCCAACCCGCGAGCGCGAGACGGGCGGTCGCCGCGCGCGACGCGGCCTGCGCTGCGAGCGCGGCCGCGCACAGGTAGAGCCCGGCGAAGGCGAGCGCCGCCCAGGTCGCCACCACCGCGGCGTCGGAGGCGTCGCCGGTCGGGCGGAGCGCTCCGACCGCGGCGAGCAGGACGACGCCGGGCGTCAGGGCGGCGATCAGCACACCTCGTGCAGCGGCGGGCGCAGGACCGGGCATCGACCTCACGTTAGGACCCGGGGAGACGAAGTCGATCGGCTTTCGCGACGAGGCGCTCGCATCACGCAGGCCGCCACGTGCCGTCCCGCAGCAGCTCATGAGGTCCGAAGTCGGCCTTGTAGGCCATCGTCTTCGCGCCTTCGATCCAGAAGCCCAAGTGGTAGTGCTCGACGCCCCGTCGCTTCGCCTCGGAGATCTCGGCGACGACGGAGTAGACGCCGACGCTGCGGCTGCGCTCGTCGGGGTCGAAGAAGTGGTAGACCGAAGACCAGGCGCGCTCGCCGACGTCGAGCAGGCTGACCCCGATCAGGCGACCGTCGACGAAGTAGCGCGCCTCCAGGGCCTCGACGACCGGCCGATAGAAGGCGTCGATGAAGTCCTCTCGGGTGTCCCCCTGAGGCGAGCCGGGGTGCTGCTGGGCGAGGTAGCGACGGTAGAGGGCGAAGCTCTCCTCGGAGTAGACGGGCGCGCGGTAGTCGACGGTCACGTCGCGGTTCTTCGCGAGCGCCCTGCGCTGACTCCGACTCGGACGAAACGTCGCGGTCGGGACCCGCAGGGGCACGCACGCGTGGCAACCCGGGCACTCCATCGCGTAGAAGACCGCGCCGCTGCGCCGGAAGCCGCGGCCCATCAGCGCCGTGTAGACCTCGGACGGCAGCCGCTCTGCGGCGAAACCGAACTGCCGCGCCTGCCGGCCGTCGAGGTACGGGCAGTCGTAGAGCGGAGTGCGCGGCAGCGCCTGTTCGTCGAGCCACTGCAGCAACGCGTGGTGGTCGTCCATCCGCGCCCACGGTAACGCGCCGAATGTGGGCGCGCGTGCTTGTGCCGCGTTGCCCAGCGGTTCTGCTGGCGGCGTGACGACGCCGACAGACAGGCCGCGACGCTGGCGAGCACCGGCGACGGCGGCGGCGCTGCTGGTCTTGCTCGTCCTCGGCGCGCTGCCGTGGGGCGATCGCGCGCCGCCGGCGCCGCCCGGAGCCTCGGCGAGCGCTCGTGCAGCTACGGCTCCTCCGACGCAGGACGCCGCCGAGCCCGCGCTGCGGGACGTCGCGACGGCGTCCCCGCCTGCGGGTCGCGTGGAGCGAGCCGCGGCGCCGGAGGCCGACCTGACGCACCCGTTCGTCTACTCGCTGGGCGTCTACGTGTGCGGCGGGCTGGGCGTGCCGATCGCGGGCGCGTCCGTATTCGTGGCGCCGCCGGAGTGTGGCTTCGCCAGGTGGCCGATGCCGACCGGCGAAAGCGGCGACGTGCGCCTCACGTGGCGCGGTCGCCAGCGGGTCGTCACGGTGACGGTCGCCGTCCTGGTCGACGGCGTGCTGCAGCCCGCCCGGCAGGTCCAGGTCGAGCACGCGACGCCGGCGCAAGTAGCGTTCGGCGCGCGCGCGCGGCGCCAGCCGGACGAGGCGGTCGCAGCGGCGGCCGCGCGCTCGCCCGACGAGCTGCGTCGCGACGCGGCGCGGGTCCTTCGC
>CAZTQF010000568.1:0-2616 GCA_964615255.1 uncultured candidatus Brocadiaceae bacterium
TCGAGCCCAGCGACGCCGCCGCGACGCCGGCAGAACCTGCGGCCGCGTCGGCCCCGGCGCCGGGCGCGCGGCTCGGTCGCCGGCCGGACGGAACGGTCGCGTGGTTCGTCCCCGACGTCGAACGGCCCGGGAAGTACCGCGAGCTCTCGGGGCGGCGACAGCCCCGGTGACATCGAGAGTGAAGGACGAAGTGACACTCCCCGAACACGACCCCTTCGCCGGCGCGCCCATCGCGAGGCTGGCGCCGACGACCGACGAGCAGCGGGAGATCCTCGCTGCGGCGGCGCTCGGGGACGAGGCGAACTGCGCCTACAACGAAGCCGTGGTCGTCACGTTCCGCGGCCCGGTCGACGCCTCGCGCACCGAGCGCGCGCTGCGCACGGTCGCGGCGCGCCACGACGCCTTGCGCACGACCTTCTCGGCCGACCTCGACGAGCTGTGCGTCAGCGACGCCGTCGACCTGTGCCTCGAGCAAGTCGAGTTGCCCCAAGGCTCGATCGAGGGACGTCGCGCCGCCGCCGCGGAGTGGATCAGCGTCCAGCTGGAGACGCCGATGTCGTTGACGCACGGGCCGCTGTTCCGCGCGTTCTGGCTGCAGCTCGACGCCGAGTCCGCGCAGCTGATGCTGCTGGCCCACCACGCGGTCTGCGACGGCTGGTCGTTCCACGTCGTGCTCGAAGAGCTGCAGCGCGTCTTCGCAGACGGCGACGGCAGCGGGCTGCCGCCGGCGCCGTCGTTCGCGGACTACGCCGAAGCGCAGCGCAACAGCGGCGCCGACAGCGCCCACCGCGAAGCTTCCGCTGCGTGGTGGCAGGAGCGCCTGCGCGGCGTGGCCGAGGCGCCGCTGACGCTGCCCACGGACCGACCCCGGCCGCCGGTCCGCGGCTTCCTCGCCGACAACGCCGCGCACCGCCTGGACGCGAGCGTCGTGGCAAAGATCGAACAGATCGCGTCGCGGACGCGCTCGAGCTCGGTCTCGGTCGTGCTCGCCGCCGTCGCGGCGCTGCTGCACCGGATCACGGACTGCCCCGAGGTGACGCTCGGCATGCCGGTCGCGCGCCAAGGCATCGAGGACCGCCCCGGTCTGGTCGGACACTGCGTTCAGCTGCTGCCGATCCGGCTGGCTGTGGACGGCGCTTCGCCGCTGACCCGGCTCGTGACCGACGCGCGCACGGCGCTGCTCGACGCGACCGAGCACTACGACTTCGGCTTCGGCCAGCTGGTGCGCGAGCTCGGGCTGAGCGGAGACCCGTCGCGCGTCCCGCTGACGCCGGTCGTGGTGAACGTCGACCAGCCGCTCGCCGAGCTGCGCTTGGGCGATGCCATCGGCGTCGTGCGCGGCGTGCCGCGCACGGCCGACGCCTTCGAGGTCTTCCTCAACGTCGCTCCCGACGACGAGGGCATGATGCTCGACGCGACCTTCCAGCGCGCGCTGTTCGACCGGGCAACGATCGCGGCGTGGCTCCAGAGCCTCGAGCGACTGATCGTGGCGGCGGCTGCACAGCTGACCGACCCCGTCGCGGCGCTGCAGCTCTGCGACGACACGGACAGCGAGGCGACCGGCGCGGAGCTGCCTGCTGCGTCGACGTGGCTGGAGCACCTCGGCGCCTGGGCCGACCGCACTCCCGAGCGGACCGCCGTCGAAGGGGACGGCGCGCCGCTGACCTACGACGAACTGACGCGCCGCGCGCGCGGCCTGGCCGCCGCCATGGTGCGCAGCGGCGTCAAGCCGGGCGACGTCGTCGCCGTCGCGACCTCGCGACGCCCCGAGCTGCTCGTCAGCATCGCGGGGGTCCACCTCGCGGGAGCAGCGCACCTGCCGCTGGATCCGAGCTTCCCGAGCGCGAGGCTGCGCTTCATGCTCGAGGACTCGGGCGCCGTCGGGATCGTCGACGGCGGCAACCTCCCCGACGAGGCGCTCCTCGACGATCTGCTGCATTACGACTCCGCGGACAGCACCGCGCCGGGAGCAGCCGCAGAGCTGCCTGGGGTCGAGCCCGGGCAGCTGGCCTACCTCATCTACACGTCGGGCTCGACCGGCAAGCCCAAGGGCGTCAAGGTCCCTCACAGCGCGCTCGCGAACCTGCTGGACAGCATCGCCTATCGCCCGGGGATGACGCCGGCCGACCGCCTCCTGGCCGTCACCACGATCTCCTTCGACATCTCCCTGCTGGAGCTGCTGGCGCCGCTGGTCGCCGGAGGGTGCGTCGTCATCGCGACGCAGGCAGAAGCCGAGGACCCCGTCGCGATCGACCGCCTCCTCCGCGACCAGGCGATCACGGTGATGCAGTCGACGCCCGCCACCTGGCGCATGCTGGTCGAGCTCGGGTGGAGCGGGAAGGGCACGCTCCGCGCGTTCTGCGGCGGCGAGCGGCTGCCCGAGGATCTGGCGGAGGAGCTGCTGCCGCGCGTCGGCTCGCTGTGGAACCTCTACGGCCCGACCGAGTGCACCATCAACAGCTCGGCGCATCTGGTCCGCCCCGAAGTGGTGTCGTCCGGGCCGCGCGGGGTCTCCATCGGCCGCCCGGTGCCGGGCATGACCTTCCACATCCTGGACGGTGACCTGCGTCCGGCCGCCGCCGGACAAGGCAAGTGGGAGGCCGTCTGCCGTTGGGT
>CAZTQF010000569.1:0-2613 GCA_964615255.1 uncultured candidatus Brocadiaceae bacterium
GCAATGAAGATGAGCATCGACACGGCGAGATCAGGCACGACGCTCTACCACACGCGCGACCTCGCCGCGGCGTTCTACCGCGAGCAGCAGTTCCATCCGACCCGCATCCTGTATGTGGTCGGCGCCGAGCAGAAGCTGCACTTCGCGCAGCTCAAGGCCGTGCTGCAGAAGATGGGGGAGCCGGTCGCCGAGGCCGTCGAGCACGTCCCGTTCGGGCTCGTGCTCTCCAAGGGCCCCGAGGGCAAGTGGGAGAAGTTCGCGTCGCGCAGCGGCAACGCGGTCTTCCTCGACGAGATCCTGGACGAAGCCGTCCACAAGGTCCGCCAGGTCATCGCCGAGAAGAACCCCGACCTCGACGATCCTGACGCCGTCGCCGAGCAGGTCGGCGTGTCCGCGATCGTGTTCAACGACCTCAAGAACAGCCGCGTCAAGGACGTGAAGTTCGACTGGGACACGATGCTCAACTTCGAGGGCGAGACTGGCCCCTACGTGCAGTACGCCTGCGCGCGCCTGAGCTCGATCCTGCGCAAGGCGGGCTGCGAGGTGCCGGACGTCGCGAGCATCGACTTCGCCCACCTCGAGGACGCCGAGAACGTGCTGCTGACGATGATGGCGTTCGGCGCCGCCGTGCAGCGCGCCGCGGAACAATCCGAGCCGAGCGTCGTGACCAACTACACGATCGCGCTGGCCGGCGAGATCCACAGCTACCTCGTCGACCACCACGTGCTCGGCGCCGAGCCCGCGGTCCGTGACGCGCGCCTCGTGCTCGTGGACGCCGCCCGCAGGCTGCTGACGACGGGCCTGCAGCTGATCGGGGTCCCCGCGCCGGAGCGGATGTGAACCCCTGCGGGGACGTTCCGCCGGCGCGCCGGGCGCCGCGCGCGGCGATGACGCTGCTCCTGGCAGCCGCCGCGTCGAGCGGCTGCTCGTGGTCGGACAAGGTCGCGATGCTGGCGGTGCCGGCCGAGGTCGACGCCGAGGCGCTGACGGACGCCCAGCTCCGCGAGCAGACCCACACCAGCCGCTGCGTCATGTTCCTCGCGGTCGAAGCGGGCGACGGCCTCGCGCTCGTCCCTCACTTCCGCGTGCGACACAGCACGACGAGCAGCTACCTGCCGCAGGAGGCCAGCATGTCTTCGCCGCTGCACGTCTCGTCGTGGCTCATCGTCGACCGCAGCACCCTCTCGCGGCCCGGGCTCTGCCTCGTGGTGCGCGCGCGGCCCGACGCACCGTGGCGCAAGATGCCGCTGCCAGCCGCCACGCTGCGCGCAGCAGCGGCGACCGGGCGACTGCCGCTGCCCCGCCTCGACTCGCTCGCAGTCTTGGAGTGACGCAGCCGCCCAGAATCCTCGCGGGATACGCCGACGCAACCAGACGAGGCGCTACGATCCGGGCGCGGACTCCGTCTGCGGCCGACCGTGTTCGACCTGCGAGGACCACACGCAGGGCGTGCCGTGAGGTGCCTGCGCATGCTGCCCCGGCCTGAGCTGTCCGCCGACCGACGCCATCCAAGAGAACCTCAGCCACCATGGAGCCCTCGCCCGAACAACGATACGTGCTGATCTCGCCCTGCCGAGACGAGGAGCAGTACATGCGTGAGACCCTCGATACGGTCGTCGCGCAGAGCCTCAGGCCTGCGAAGTGGGTCATCGTGGACGACGGTTCGACGGACGCGACGCCGCAGATCCTCGCAGAGTACGCCGCTCGCCACGATTGGATCGAGGTCGTGACGCGGCCGGACCGCGGCCGGCGGAAAGTGGGCCCCGGCGTGATCGACGCCTTCTACGCGGGCTACGACGCGATCGATCGCAGCGACTTTCGCTTCCTCTGCAAGCTCGACCTCGACCTGCGCCTGCCGCCCCGCTACTTCGAGCTCCTCGTCGAGCGCATGGCGGAGGACCCGCGCCTCGCCACGTGCAGCGGCAAGGCCTACGTCGAGCGCGCCGGCGAGCTCGTCGCGGAGAACCACGGCGACGAGACCTCGCTGGGCATGACGAAGTTCTACCGGATCGACTGCTTCGAGGAGATCGGCGGCTTCGTGCGGGAGGTGATGTGGGACGGCATCGACAACCACCGCTGTCGGATGATGGGGTGGGCCGCGCGCAGCTGGGACGAGCCGGAGCTGCGGTTCGTGCACCTACGGCCGATGGGCTCGAGCCAGACCGGCATCCTCACCGGCCGCGCCCGGCATGGCTTCGGCCAGTACTTCATGGGCACAGGGTTCTTCTTCATGCTCGCCAGCGCCGTGTCCCGCATCGCCGAGCCGCCGCTGCTGATCGGCAGCGCCGCGATGCTGTGGGGCTGGCTGAAGAGCGCGCTGACCTTCCAGCCGCGCTACGACGACCTCGAGTTCCGCAGGTTCCTGCGGGCCTTCCAGCGACGCTCCCTGCTGGTCGGCAAGCGCCGGGCGACGGCCGAGATCGACGAGCGGAACCGCGCGCGGAGCTAGGAGTCAGCGGGCGCGAGGCCGTGCGCCTCGCCGATCGACCGCGCGATCCGCGCCACGTTCCGGCGGAGCGAGAACTCCTCCTCGACCCGCGCGCGACCGCCGGCTGCCAGCTTCGCGCGCAGCGAAGCATCGGACGCGAGGCGCGCGACGGCGTCGACCAGCGG
>CAZTQF010000570.1:0-2597 GCA_964615255.1 uncultured candidatus Brocadiaceae bacterium
CCTGCGTCTCGCCGACCTGGACGTCCACTCGTCGGACCGCGCTCGCGGCAAGCCGTCGCGCCTCCTCGAGCATCGGCGCAGCCGACGCGAGCGCCGCGTCGTAGGCGACGTCGCCCTGCGCGCCGATCGGCAGCACGCCGCGCGCGCGGGCCCAGGCCAGCGGGTCGTCGCGCTCGGGCTCGCCGCGCTGGGCGCGCCGGACGGCGTCGTCCTGCAGCGCGTAGCGCGTCAGGCCCGTCAGTTCGAACGGCTCGCGATCGTCGTCCGGTTCGTCGGCGCTGCGGACGCGGAGCCTCAGGCCGCGCTCGAGGAACGCCTTGCACGGGGCGCTCCAGAACTTGACCAGGTCGTCCAGGCGCACGTGCTGGGTGCGCGCGTCGGGCAGCAGGGGCTCGCCCGGTTGGCACCACGGCTGCTCCGGCGAATCGTCGCCGCCGATCGCCGGCTGCGCAGCGTAGGTGAACAGCTTGGGGTCTCCGTCGCGGTAGCGCGGGCTCCAAGGCTGCAGCGGATGCCGCACGAGCAGCTGCTTCGCGGCGCCCTTGCCGCACGTGCGCTCGACGTGTTCGAGCAGCTCGGAGACGACGACCGACGGCGAGCAGTCGGAGTTGTCCTTCGCCGAGCGACCGACGTAGGTCAGGTGCAGCCGCTCGCGCGCGGCCAGCAGCAGATCGAGGAACAGCTGGCGGTCGTCCAGGCGTCGGCTGCGGTCGCCTGGTCGCGAGCGGCTCGAGATCAGGTCGAACGGCGGCGGCGCGTCCCGCCGCGGGAACGACGCGTCGTCCAGGCCGCAGACGAACAGCGCGCGCACCGGCACGGCCCGCATCGGCAGCATGCCGGCGAAGGTGATCGCGCCGCCGAGGAAGCCGCGGTCCGCGCCGCCGCGCGCCGCCGAGCCCTGACCGAGCGCGTGGTCGAGCCACGACGTGAACACCGGCAGCTCGACGGCCTCGGTGTGACCGGCCGCGGCCGCCTGGGTTCGCAGGGAGACGGCGGCGCGCCGGAGCTGGCGGACGGCGTCCTCCTCGGCGGGGTCTTCGGGCGCGAACAGCGCTGCGACCAGGGCGTCGAGCTGGTCGGCCCGCGCTTCGAGCGGCAGCGGCGCCCGCAGCGGCGCCAGCAGCTCGAACAGCGCCTCCAAGAACTGCGCGAACCGCGCCAGCAGCTCGGCGCGGCCCTCGGTCGTGTCGCCGACCGGCGCGTAGCCGCAGACGAGGTCGTCGACCGGCCCGGTCAGGTGGCCGAGCAGCAGCCGGTCCAGCCCTTGGCGCCAGGAGTTGTCCTCGAACGCCGGCAGCTCGAAGCGCGCGCTGCGCTGTTCGGCGTCCAGACCCCAGCGGACGCCCGCCGCTTGGCACAGGTGCCGCAGCAGGCCGACCTCGCCGCCAAAGATCCGGAAGCGCCGCTGCACCGCCGACAGCTCCAGCAGCTGCAGAACTTCTGCCACGGTGAGCCGGGTCCGGGCCAGCGCCAGCACGTGCAGCGCGGCGCGGCAGACCGGCAGCTCGCTCGCCGGGTGGCGGTCGGCCAGGTGGAACGGGAGCTGCTTCTGCAGGGGCCCGAAGACCGCGTGCGCGTACGGCGCGTAGCGCTCGACGTCGGGGACCAGCACCATCACGTCCTGCGGCCGCAGGGTCGCGTCGGCGTCGAGCGCTGCGCAGATCTGGTCGCGGACCACCTCCAGCTCGCGCTGCGGGCTGTGGCAGTCGTGGATCCGCAGGCTGTGGTCGTCGCCGCGCAGCGCGTATGGCTCGGCGTCCTGTGACCCGCGGTCGAACGCCTGCACGAGGTCGCGCTGCAGGCAAGCCAGCACCGTCTCGCCCGAGGTGACGCCCGGCTCGGCGCGGTCTTCCAGCTCGTCCAAGGTCTCCTGGGTCACCGGGGCCTCGGCGTGGCCGCGCTCCTCGAGGTCGACCAGCAGGCTCTGGAAGTCGCGGCTCTCGGTGCCGAAGCGGGCGAGCAGGCCGTGGTCGCCGATGCGGTCGCGCTTCTCGCGCAGGTCGCCGAAGTAGTGCGGCGTCGGCTGGGGGACGAAGACCGTGACGTCGCGGTCGCGGCCGACCCTGTGCAGCAGGTCCATGAAGGCCGGCGGCGTCGTGGTGGTGCCGAACACGTGCAGGCGCGCGGGCAGGTTGCGCGCGCGCCACTCGGAGTCCTCGAGTCGCGCGCGCAGCAGCGCGACGCGGTGCGCGCGCCGGCAGTCGCTCGGCTGGTCGAGGCCTCGCAGCTGGTGGAAGGCCAGCGGCGTCACGCCGTCATCGGCCGTCGGGCGCCGCTCCCTGGGCGGCGCGGTCTGCAGGCCGGCGTCCTCGAGCAGCGCGCGCCAGAGCTGCGCCTGCCACGCGGCGTGAGGGGACACGTCACCCGGGGTCTGGCCGCAAGCGAACGCCTCCAGCAGGTCGTCGCGGTAGAGCTGGTAGTCGTCGAGGCACGCGCTGATCCGCTGGCACAGCTGCAGGCGCTTGCGGCCGTCGGGGTCGTCCTGCACGTAGTCGCTGGCTGCGCCGAACCGTCGCGCGGGGGCGGCTTCGCCTGCGCGTTCGGTGAGCAGCCGCCAGATCCGCCACGCCAGCACGTCCTTGCCGAACGGGTCGGCG
>CAZTQF010000571.1:0-2587 GCA_964615255.1 uncultured candidatus Brocadiaceae bacterium
GACGACGTCCCAGACGCCGTCGGTGCACAGCACGAAGCGGTCGCCCGCCGCCACCTCGAACCGTTCGCTGTCGGGCTCCCACTCGGACCGGCCGCCACCGATGCAGCGCGTCAGCAGGCTCTCGCCCTGCTTGAGGGAGTGGTCCCTCGTGAGCGCCTCCAGCGTGTCCCCGCGGAGCCGGTAGAGGCGCGAGTCGCCGACGTGCCCGAGCACGCCTGCCCCGTCTTCCAGGTAGAGCGCGGTGAGCGTCGTCCCCATGTCGCGCAGCGCCGGCACAGCTGCTGCGGACTCGAGCACGCGGGCGCTCGCCTGCTCGAAGCCCTCTCTCATGCCCACCTCGCCGTCGCGCTCGAGCAGCGCCGCCCCGAGCGCGCGCAGCGCCGTCCGGCTCGCCTCGGCGCCGCCCGCGGCGCCCCCCATGCCGTCGGCGATCGCGGCGACAAACGCCGCGCCCTCCACGTGCGGCGGCGTCGCCAGCAGGTAGTCGTCCTCGTTCGCGCCGCGGACGAGGCCGGTGTGGCTGCACACCCCCACCCGGAGACCCTCAGGGACCTTCATCGGGGCGACCCCGCGCGGAAGGTGGACGACGCGACCTCACCACCGAGAGTGCCGACCCGCACCTGGAAGCGGCCGACGACCTCGTCGGGCAGCGACGCCTCGTAGCGCAGCCGGCCGCCCTGCAGCGTCCGCGAAGCGAGCAGCCGCTCGACGAACGCGTCGGCGACCGGCGCGGCGAGCCCTTCGTGGACCAGACGAGCGACGCTGACGGTCTCCGACGACTCCACGACCACGCGCCGTTCGCCGGCAGCAGGCGCGAAGGTCACCGTCGCCACCTCGCGCTCCGAGAGCCGGCGCCGACGCACTTCGCTCTTCAATTCGCGCACGAGCGAGAGCAGCAGCCGCCGCTCGGTCGAGTCGCGGACCGAACGGCTCACTGCCGCGTCGTCGTCGCGCACCCAGAACGGCGGCACGACCACCGACGCGAGCAGGCCGAGCAGGTCGGTGCGCTCGGTCAGCGACAGGTCGATCGGACCGGGCACGAGCAGCACGCTGTCGACCTCGCGGCCGGCCTGCAGCTCGCGGAACGAGAGCCGGAGCGCGGCGGTCGACTCGAAGGTCCGATCCGGGATGAACGCCCCGACTCCGAGCAGGATCCAGGTCGCGAACGTGACCGGCCAGCGACCGTTGGTGCCCTGGCGCTCGATGGGTCCGTCCTGCAGCTCCTCCACGAGCAGCAGCAGGTCGAAGCCGTCTTCCCGCGCCCGCCGGAGAAACTCACGCACCGCGGCGTCGTCACCTGCATCCAGCGCCGCGCGCAGGCCGCTGCGCCGATCGTCGTCGGTGTCGGCGACCAGCCGCTGGAAGACCCCGCCACGATCCAGCGCTGCGACGATCTCCCCGAACGCGAGCGCCTCCGCTCCTTCCTGCGCGCCGTCGACACCGCCGCCGAAGGTCCCGAGCGTGCTCCCGCCGCTCGCGTAGAACGCGCCGCCGCTCACCAGCACCGCGCGATCCAGCGGCGGCCTGCCGGCGAGCCCGCGCAGCTCATCGGTCGTCGTCGCGCAGCCCGCCGCGAGCGCGCTGACGGCGAGCGCCCGCGCCGCGGCGCGGAGCGCCCGGAGTCGTCGGAATCCGGATGTCGTCATCGCCCCCCCCAGATTTTCGCCAAGGCGTCGGCGTCGCCGGCGACGCGGAAGCCGATCGACGACAGCCGCGGGTCGCGACCCGCCCCCAGCAGCGCGCGCCCGTCCCGCCGCAGCTGCTCGGTTCGCAGCACGCCAGGCACGTACGAGGGCACCGCCTCGTCGGCGCGCAGCCGCAGCGGCTCCGCCGCGAGGCCGATGAGCCCCGACGTCTCCCCGAACGCGAGTCCGCGGACCACGCCGATTCGCTGCTGCAGACCGAAGGTGCCCTGTTCGGAGGCCGCGGCGCCCTCGGCGACGACCGACACGCGCGCGAGGTGCGCGGCGTGGTCCCCGGTCCACTCGCGCAGCAGCAGCGCAGCGTCTGCCGTGTGCGGGAGGTCGGCGACCCACTCTCGCAGCCCGAAGTCGAGGCCGACGAACGCGCGGCCGTAGGTGGTCGGGACGACGTCGCCGAACGATCGGCAGCGCTGCTCGCTCGAACCGGACGCGCCGCTCCTCCCGGACTCGAACGCAGCAGCGCGGACCGCGCCGCCGTGCCCGGCCACGCCGCTGCAGGCGCCGATGTCGGCGCCCGAGAACGCGGCGAGCTCCAGCTCGCAGCCGAGCGGCAGCCGGAACAACGCCGGGTCGCCGCCTACGACGAGGCCCAGCGCGCGGGTCAGCGCCCAGGCTTGGAAGAAGTCGGCGCCGGCCAGCGACCGTTCGGGCGCGAGGTCGGCCGCCCCGGCGGGCAGCAGGTGCTGCGGCTCCAGCCGCGCGAGGCCCAGCGGATCCCCCGCGTGGACGAGCTGTGCGCGCGACGCGCGATCGACCACGTCGGGGAGCGCCGCGGCGATCGCGCGCGCCTCTCCGACGCAGAGCTCGCGCTCTTGCAGCAGCACGTCGGGCATGTTCCGCACCGGGTTCACCGGCTGCGGACGGAACGTCGACCGCGGCGGCGA
>CAZTQF010000572.1:0-2582 GCA_964615255.1 uncultured candidatus Brocadiaceae bacterium
CGACGGCTACAAGGACAAGTTCGCCAACCCTTATCAGGCTGCGGCCAGGGGCTTCGTCGACGACGTGATCGAGCCGCGCCGCACGCGCCCGATGCTGATCCAGGCGCTCGAGCTGCTGCGCAGCAAGCGGGACCAGAACCCGCCGAAGAAGCACGGCAACATCCCGCTCTAGCAGGGCGCTGCGAGGCGTCCCGCAACGGGATGGCCGCTAGCGGCCCTCGGAGGAGACGTGTCGCCGCGCCAGCTCGGGGATCATCCACAGGCAGTCGACGTGGGCCTGCGCGTCGGCGCCGCCGAACCCGAAGACGTGCAGGCCGGCGCGGTGGAACTCGGCCGTGATCGGGACGCCGCGCTCGGTGTAGGCGCCGCTCGGAGCGCGGGCGCCCCCGACAGCAGCGAGGATCCAGTCGGCGCACTCCGCGGTCGACGCGTAGGGCGTCGGGATCTGGGTGTGCGTGATGACGAAGACCTTCTCGCCCCGCGCTGCGGCCTGGGCAAAGCGCACGAAGTCGGCCATCTGCTCGGCGCTGGGTCGGCGCGTGCCTCCTTCGCTCAGCGACGCGTAGATCGAGTCCGCCATCACCAGCGCCTCGATGCGCTCGAAGAACCCGGGCTCCTTCAGCAGCTCGCGGACCGCGCCGTAGCCGGCGCTGAACGAGGTGATCAGGACCCTGCCGAAGCGCAGCGGCCGACCGAGCTGCGCCGAGAGCGCGCGCTCGCCGGCCGCGAGCAGGTCGCCGAACGCCCGCGGGTCCCGGTAGGGCCGCGAGAACGCGCTCGACCGGCCCGCGAGCGTCGACGCGATCAGCACACCCGGGCGGTCCATGCGCGCGAAGTTCTCCTCGGCGATCGTCAGCCCGCCCTGGAAGTGCACGGCGAGCGGCACCACCCCGTCTGCTGGCGGCTGGTAGCCGTCGGGGACGAACAGCTGCGCGTCGGGGAGCGCGTGGCGGGCGCCCTTCGCGAGCCGCTCGAGCGACGTCAGCGAGTTGGGCAGCCGCGCGGGCGGCTGCGGCGTCGCGCACGCGCACAGCGCCGCGAGCAGCGCGGCCGTCACGCGCGCGCTCACAGGTCGATCGTGCGCCCCTCGCGGGCTGACTGGTCGGCCGCGAGCACGATGCGCAGGCTGTTGACCGCGTCGGCGACGTGGTCGGTGAGGTCGACGTCGTTCTGGATCGCGTCGAGCAGGAACTCCTGTTCGCGCAGGCACAGCCCGTCGTGGTCCGGCTCGTCGGTGGTGTCGATCCACTCGTCGGGCCTGGAGAACTCGTCGTCCGGGTCGCGGTCCTGCCAGTGCACCTTGAGCGAGTTGGTCGCGGTGTGCGAGTCGACGTCGGCGCTGCCGTCCTTGCGCTCGCCCTCGCGCTCGGTGATCGACACGCAGCCCTTGGGGCCGACGACGTCCTTCACGAAGTAGGCGGTCTCGCTCATCATCGGGCCCCAGCCGGCCTCGTACCAGCCGACCGAGCCGTCGGCGAAGGTCACCTGCAGCTGGCCGTAGTTGCACATGCCGGGCTTCAGCTCGTCCGACAGCCGCGCCTGGATCGCCGAGACGCGCACGGGCCTGCTGCGGGTCATCTGGCACATCACGTCGACGTAGTGCACGCCGCAGTCGACGATCGGCGACATCGAGTCCATCAGCGCCTTGTGGGTGGTCCAGTCCTTGCCGCGGCTCTGCTGGTTGAGGTTCATGCGCATCACCAGCGGCTTGCCGAGCGTCTGCGCGACCTCGATGAACTTCTGCCACGCCGGGTGCACGCGCAGGATGTAGCCGATCACCATCTTGCGGTTGCGCTGCCTGGCGAGGTCCGCGATCTCCTGCGCCTCCTCGACGGTCTCAGCCAGCGGCTTCTCGCAGAACACGTGGCTGCCGCCTTTGAGCGCGGTGCGCGCGATCGCGGCGTGGGTGTCGGGGTAGGTGTTGATCGAGACCACGTCGGGCCTGGTCTCGGCGTAGGCGGCCTCGAAGTCCGAGAACGTCGCGACGCCGCCGAGCTCTTGGGAGAGCGCCTCGCGCGTCTCAGGCCGGCGGGCGACGAGGCCGACGAGCTCGTAGCCGTCCAGCTGGTGGTAGGCGCGGGCGTGGGAGCGCCCCATGTTTCCGCAGCCGACGACGAGGACGCGTTGGGGAGTCATCCCCTGTTCATAACGTCGAGCGCAGGCCGGTCCCAGCGGCGGCTGTTCGCGCCCTGTGCTGCGAGCTCAAAGGTCGCGCTGTTCGACCCGGGACGTGCTGCGGTAGAAGCCGATGTCGAACGTGTCTTCGAGGTCGATCCCGCCTTCGACGATGCGGTAGACGCGTCGGCCGCGAGCGGGCAGCTGCATCACCCAGTGGCGGTCGTTGTCGGCAAACAGGAAGGACCGCTGCCGTCGCGACAGCCCCCAGGGGAGCGCGAGGGTCCCGTACTCGTCGAGCCGCAGCGCCTCCGGGCGCTCGCTGAACCAGGTGTCGAGCGGCTCGAGGAGCTCGCCAGCGGCCGGCTCGTCGCCGCGCAGCACGGTGACGCTGCGCAGGCCTGCGAGGTAGACCGACGGCGTCGCGATCGCCGCGGCCGGGAGGGGCATTTGCGACAGATCCGCCC
>CAZTQF010000573.1:0-2581 GCA_964615255.1 uncultured candidatus Brocadiaceae bacterium
CCGCTGCGGAGGTCGACCTCGAGCGGCGGCGCCGCCTGCGCCAGCAGCCCCGCGGCGCACGCGAGCACGCCCAGCGCCGCCGCGCCGAGGCGCTGCGCCAGCGCCACGCTGCCAGAATGGCGGGACGGCCGCGAGGCGGCGGCGGCCAAGCTGTCAGTTTGGCGCGCGGCATCCCGCGCGGCGGGGCCGGCGGCGGATCGAGGAGAATCCACAAACCCTTTGCGACAGGTCGCTTCGGAAGAACTGACCAGAACAGCTGCCATTCGTTCGAACACCGGCACCACCTTTGCTCACGCGCGCGCATTCCCTGACGAGCAGGTCGCCTCGCTGGAGGCGGCACCCGCGCGCGCCGCGCACGGAGCCCCGTGACACACACGCGGCGTCTGCCAACCCCCGAAGTATCCAGAATCCTCCCCGAGGTTGTGATGGTCAAACAACTCGTGTTCGAAAACGACGCCCGCGAAGCGGTGCTTCGTGGCGTCGCCAAGCTGGCGAAGGCCGTTGTCTCCACCCTGGGCCCTCGCGGCCGCAACGCCGTGCTCGACAAGGGCTGGGGTGGCCCGCAGGTCACCAAGGACGGCGTCACGGTCGCCAAGGAGATCGAGCTCGAGGACCGCTACGAGAACATGGGCGCCAAGCTGGTCAAGGAGGCCGCCAGCAAGACGGCGGACGCCGCCGGCGACGGCACCACGACCGCGACGCTGCTCGCCCACGCGATCTGCGAGGAGGGCATGCGCTACCTGACGGCCGGCACCAACCACGCCGACCTGATCGCGGGCATCAAGGCGGCGTGCGACGAGCTGGTCAAGGCCATGCAGAAGATGGCCAAGCCCGTCCCGGCCAACGACTACAAGGCGATCGCCCAGGTCGCGACCATCTCAGCGAACAACGACGCCGAGATCGGCAAGATCCTGGCCGACGCCATGAAGAAGGTCGGCGAGAACGGCGTCATCACGGTCGAGGAGGGCAAGGGCCTCGAGACCGAGGTGCACGTCGTCGAGGGCATGCAGTTCGACCGCGGCTACCTGTCGCCGCACTTCGTGACCGACAACGAGAACATGACGGTGGACCTGCGCGACGCCCTGGTGCTCGTGCACGAGGACAAGCTGACCAACGTGCGCTCGCTGCTGCCGCTGCTCGAGCAGCTCAAGGAGTCGAACAAGCCGCTCTTGATCATCGCCGAGGACATCGAGGGCGAAGCGCTCGCGACGCTGGTCGTCAACAAGCTGCGCGGCGTGCTCAAGGTCTGCGCGGTCAAGGCGCCGGGCTTCGGCGACCGCCGCAAGGCCATGCTGCAGGACATCGCGATCCTCACGGGCGGCGAGGCGATCTTCAAGGACCTCGGCCTCGACCTCGAGAAGGTGCAGCTGCGCCAGCTCGGCAAGGCCAGCAAGGTGCTGATCGACGGCGACAACACCACCATCGTGCAGAAGGGCTCGGCCAACACCGCTGCCATCAAGGCGCGCGCGGGCCAGATCCAGCGCGAGATCGAGGCGACCACCTCGGACTACGACCGCGAGAAGCTCCAGGAGCGCCTCGCCAAGCTGACCGGCGGCATCGCCGAGATCCGCGTCGGCGCCCACACCGAGACCGAGATGAAGGAGCGCAAGGACCTCGTCGAGGACGCCATGCACTCGACCCGCGCCGCCATCGCCGAGGGCATCCTGCCCGGCGGCGGCACCGCGCTGCTCAAGGCCGCCAAGGCCCTCGACCGCCTCAAGGTCGACGGCGACGCGCAGTTCGGCGTCGACCTGATGAAGAAGGTCGTGCAGACGCCGGTCCGCACCATCGCCGAGAACGCCGGCATCGACGGCGCCGTCGTCGCCCGCCGCGTGCTCGCCGAGAAGGCCGCGACCCACGGCTTCAACGCGCTGAAGAACGAGTACGGCGACATGCTCGCCGCGGGCGTGGTCGACCCGACCAAGGTCACCCGCTCCGCGCTCCAGAACGCGGTCTCGATCGCGTCTTTGCTGCTGACCACCGACTGCGTCGTGACCGACAAGAAGGAGAGCGACGACGACGCCGGCATGGCCGGCGACATGTAGTCGCACCCGCCCCCTACGAACCCAACACAACCAACTACGGAGGAACGACTATGGCTTCCCTGCGACCCCTCGATGATCGCGTCGTGCTGAAGGTGCTCGACGCCGAAGAGAAGACCGCCGGCGGCATCCTGCTGCCGGACAGCGCCCAAGAAAAGCCGCAGCGCGGCAAGGTGACCGCCGTCGGCGAAGGCCGCCTCGGCAAGGACGGCGCGCGCATGAAGCTCGACGTCAAGAAGGGCGACGTGGTGCTGTTCGGCAAGTACGCCGGCAGCGACGTCCAAGTGGACGGCGAGGACCTCAAGATCCTCCGCGAGTCCGAGATCCTCGCCAAGGTGGAGGGCTGATCCAAGATGGCCAAGCAGATCATGTATGACGACGTCGCGCGCCGGAAGGCCGTCGCTGGCGTCGAGAAGCTCGCCAAGGCGGTCAAGGTCACCCTCGGCCCGGCCGGCAAGAACGTCATCATCGAGAAGTCCTTCGGCGCCCCCACCGTCACCAAGGACGGCGTCACCGTCGCCAAGGAGATCGAGCTCGAG
>CAZTQF010000574.1:0-2577 GCA_964615255.1 uncultured candidatus Brocadiaceae bacterium
TGGTGCCGGGCACGAGCCGCTCCGGCGCGACGATCGGCGGCGCGCTGGTCCTCGGCCTGTCGCGGACCGCGGCCGCCGAGTTCTCGTTCCTGGTCGGGCTGCCGATCCTCTACGGGGCCTCGTTCTGGAAGCTGTTCCGGGCGCGGGACGCGCTGACGGGTGAGATGTTCACCCCGTTCGTCATCGGGACAGTCGTGTCGTTCCTCGCGGCGATCGCGGTGGTGCGACCGTTCGTCGCGTTCCTCCGCAAGCACGACTTCGCGCCGTTCGCCTGGTATCGCATCGTGGTCGGCGGCGTCCTGCTGGCGCTGGTCGAGGCGGGCTTCCTCGACAGCTGAGGCCCGGCGTCACCGCGCCAGGTCGTCGGCGACTGTCGTCGCGATCTGTGCCTCGTACGGAGGGCGCAGGACCCCGAGGTCGGTGACGATGCCGGTCACCAGGGCGTGCGGGGTCACGTCGAAGGCGGGGTTCCGGGCGGTCACACCCGCGGGCGTGATCCAGCGGCCGTGGAGGTGGGTGACCTCCTCTGGGGCGCGCTCTTCGATGGGGATCTGCGCGCCCGAGGCGAGGTTCCGGTCGAACGTGGAGAGCGGGGCGGCGCAGTAGAACGGCACGCCGGCGGCGGCGCACGCGAGCGCCAGCGGATAGGTGCCGACCTTGTTCGC
Organism: uncultured candidatus Brocadiaceae bacterium; assembly: GCA_964615255.1. Classification (GTDB taxonomy): domain Bacteria; phylum Planctomycetota; class UBA1135; order UBA1135; family UBA2386. Next base: position 666 of record CAZTQF010000574.1, read on the forward strand.
GAAGTCGCCGTTGCGGGCGATGCGGTCGGCGCCGACCACGACGAGGTCGACCTCGCCGCGCTGGATGAGGCCCGGGCCCGCGCCGTCGGCGAGCACCTGCACCGGGATCCCCTCGCGCTGCAGCTCGAGGGCGGTCAGCCGCGCCCCCTGCAGCAGCGGCCGGGTCTCGTCGGCGAGCACTTCGAAGCGCGCGCCCGCACGCCACGCGGCGAAGAGCACGGCCAGCGCCGTGCCGTCGCCAGCGGTCGCGAGCCGGCCGGTGTTGCAGTGGGTCAGCACGACCCCGCCGTCGGGGACCAGGGCCGCGCCGTGTTCGCCGATGCCGCGCGCCATCGCCTCTTCGTCGCAGTGGATCCGGCACGCCTCGTCAAAGAGCGCTGGGATGGTGGCCTCGGCTGCGACCCGGCGCAGGCACCGATCCAGGGCCCAGCCGAGGTTGACGGCGGTCGGTCGCGCCGCTCGCAACGCCTCGGCGACGACGGGCGCGGCCGTCGCGACGTCATCGGCGGGGCGCACGCCGAGCACCAGACCGTAGGCGGCGGCGACGCCGATGGCAGGAGCGCCCCGGACCGCGAGCCGCCGGATGGCGTCGATCACCGCCGAGACGTCGTCGAGGCGGAGCACCGTGACCTCGTGCGGCAGCGTGGTCTGATCGAGCAGCTCGAGGTGCCCGTGTTCGTCTCCGACCCAGCGGATGGTGGGCGGCAGCGGCGCGGGGCGCGTCATCGGGTGAGCCGCTCCTGGATCTCGCGGTAGGTCGCGGCCGTCGAGGCGACGACCTCGGGCGGCAGCGTCGGCGGCGGGGGGGTCTTGTCCCAGTCCTGCTGCAACAGCCAGTCGCGCAGGTGCTGCTTGTCGTACTGCTTGGGCTTGCTGCCGGGCGCCACCTCTTCGGCGGGCCAGAAGCGGCTGGAGTCCGGCGTCAGGCACTCGTCGATCAGGGTCAAAGAGCCGCGCCACATCCCGAACTCGAACTTGGTGTCCGCGATGACGATGCCGCGCTCGTTCGCGTAGGCGTCGCCGCGGGCGTAGAGGGTCAGGGCCGCGTCGCGGGCCTGCTTGGCGAGGTCTTCGCCGACCAGCTCGACGCAGCGCGCGAAGTCGATCGGCTCGTCGTGGCCGCTCTCCGCCTTGGTGGACGGGGTCAGGATCGGCTGGTCCAGCTTGCTCGCGTGCTGCAGACCCGCAGGGAGCTCGACGCCGCTCACCGCGCCGGTGCGCTGGTAGTCGATCCAGCCCGAGCCGGTCAGGTAGCCCCGGACGACCCACTCCACGGGCAGCGGCTTGCAGCGACGGCAGCGCATGACGCGGCCGTCGAGGAGCTCGTGGTAGTCGGCCGGGACCTCGGGCCACGAGCGGACGTCCGTCGAGAGCAGGTGGTGGGGGACGACGTCGGCGAGGTGCTCGAGCCAGAACGCGGTGGTCTCGGTGAGCACCTGGCCCTTGCCCGGGATCCCTTCGGCCATGACCACGTCGAACGCCGAGACGCGGTCGGTGGCGACGAGCAGCAGGTCGTCGCCCAACGAGTAGATCTCGCGGACCTTGCCGTGGCCGAGGCGTTCGGCGAACGGCAGGTCGAGCGTGAGCACAGGGTCGGTCACGCGCGCATCATGGGGTCCGCCTCGGGCGCGAGGCAAGGCCCCTGCCGCGCCGCGCGCCTACGGGTCCTTGCGTCGGACGCCGAAGCCGAAGTTGAGCTCGGGGTTGTTGCTCGGGCGCAGCTCCTGGAAGGAGTCCACGAACGCGAGCGAGTTGTAGGTCCGGTCGATCGCCGCGAACCAGTCTTCGTTGGTGCCCTCGATGTCGATCGTCAGGCCGCCGTCGCCCGCCAGCGTATAGGTTCCGATGTAGCTGAAGTCCGCGCCGGTGTTGCCGGTCGCGTCGAGCCGAAAGGCGCCCTGCGGGGACAGCG
>CAZTQF010000575.1:0-2574 GCA_964615255.1 uncultured candidatus Brocadiaceae bacterium
AAGCTCATCAGGGCCAGCGACGTCACGCCGACGTGTGGCATCGGCCGCTCGTCGAGCGCCTCGTAGCTGGTGTTCAGCTTGTAGCCGACCAGCTCGGCCCAGTAGCCGTCCCGGTGCTGGTGAGCCGCGAGCCACTCGTGACCGCGCGCGACCGACTGGCGCAGGTCGTCGTCGATCAGCTGCTCGTTGCTCTCGCCTCTTCGGAGCGTCTCCTGGGCCATCGCGGGCCGAGCGAGCGCAGCCAGCGCCAGGGGCAAGGTCAGCAACAGGGTGCAGCGCGTCATTCCGGTCTTATCGGCCCTCCTCAGCCGTCTTTCCAAGGACCAGCAGGCCCTGGGTGGTGGACAGTACCGTGTAGGCGCCCGCCTTGGCCATCCCATGGGGCACGCCCCGGCTTCGCACCGGTCGATCTCGCGTCTCCCCGGCGAACGCGCCGCGGCGGCGCTCGAGGTCGAGCGCGTAGATGCGGAACGGCGTACCCGCCCGTCGCGGGCGGACCCCGAAGGTCACGAAGCCGTCTCCGAACAGCGGCTCGCGCTCGACGTCGCCGTCGGTCGGACGCAGCGGGAAGGCAAACGTCGGTCCCTCGTCGACCGCGAAGCAGACCAGCTGCCGCTGGTGCTCCTGCCGGTCCAGCTCCGAGCCGATGGCCACGATCGGCGGCGCGGGGTTGTGCAGCCAGGAGCGCTCCCAGTTGAGCACGGCGGCGTCGTGGCCGATGTCGACGTCGCGCAGCACCGCGCCGTCGGCGCTGTCGAGCAGCACCATCCGACAGCTGCGCTGGTCGCTGGCTTCGGCGACCACGAACCGGTCGCCGCGGCCCTGCGCCATCAGCAGCGTCGTCCCGGTCGAGCCCTCCCAGGACCACGCGACCTCGCCGTCGTCGCCGATGGCGAGCAGCTGCGGCTTGGGCTCCGCCTCCTTGCGGCTGTCGATCGGGAAGTAGACGTGCCGCGCGTCCCCGCTGATGGACTGCGGGTAGAGCCGGGTCGAGAGGCTGTCGGGTCGCAGCGAGAGGCGCCCCGGCAGCAGCGCGGCGCGGCAATCGACCTGGGTGACGGTCGCGCCGGTCACGGGGTCGACGCGGTCCACGGCAGCAGTTTGTTCGTCGACGGTCATCAGCAGCAGCTGATGCGCGATCGGCTTGGGCTTCAGCTGGCGCTTGCCGAGCGCCCGTTGGAACAGGCGGGCCCCGGAGAGCGGCTCGACGCCGATGAGCTCGCTGTTGCCGTCGGGGATCGAAGGCTGCGCCGAGACGTGCAGGACGCCGCAGGTGACGCCGAGGCTCTCGACCAGGCGGGAGCGCTCGAACTCGAGTTCCCAGCGCAGCGCCCCGGTGCGATAGTCGACGGCGAACAGCCGCTCCATGTCAGGGACAATGAGCGTCTCGCCGCACAGGACGACGTGCTCCAAGAACTCGACGGGCTCGCTGAAGAGCTGCGTGCTGGTGCCGTCACGGACGTCGAACGCGACCAGGTCGCTGCCGGCGACCACGTAGATCGGGGCGTCGTCGGGCCGCGCGAAGCCGCGCGCGCTCCGCGTGGGCAGCATGCGAACGTACTCTTGTCGGCTGCGCGGGCGGATCTGACCCACCTCGCGCGCGGGGAGCTCCTGCGACGGTCCCGTGGGCGAGCTCGGGGCAGCCGCAAGCGCCGCGCGGCTCGCGGCCGCGAAGGTGCTGCCTGCGTCCGCGCGCCAGTCCGACGGCTGGGCGCCGTAGGTCTGGAGGTAGGCGTCCATCGCCGCCGCGAGCGGGCGGTTGCCGCGCGCGAGCGCTGCGACCTGCACGCGTCGGAGCAGCCCCGGCGTGACCTGTTCGTTGCGGATCGCGCGCTCCAGGACCGCGGCCGCCGCGCCCAGGTCGCCGTCCAGCACCGCGCGGTCGAGCAGGCGCAGCCCGGCCTCTTCGGCGGCGCGGCTGTTGGGGAAGCGCGCCGCGAGCGCGCGCAGCGCGTCGGCGTCTTCCCCTGCGTCCTTGAGCGCGGCGTCGGCGCGCGCGTCGATCGCGGCGTAGGGGGTCCGCCCGTGCTCGACGATGAGCTCGGCGATGGCCGCCTCGGCCAGCGCGCCGGCGGTGTCGGCGCCGACGGGCTCGGCCCCGAAGGACTCGAGGAGCTGCTGCCAGAGGAGCGCGGCTGCCGCCGGCTCGTCACTCGCCGCGATGGCGCGCTGCCAGAGCACGAACGCCGGCACCCGCATCGCCAGCGGCGCAGGCATCACGGCCCCTGGGGCGCGGCGCTCCAGCAGCTCGAGCTCTCGCAGGAAGCGGGCGCGATCGAGGCGCGCGCGCGCCAGGACGCGGGTCTGGACCTGGATCCAGCTGTCGTCGTCGGGGGCCAGGTCGCGGGCCTGGGCGAGCAGGTCGACCGCGTCCGGCGCGTCGGCGCGCACCGCCGACTCAGCCACCAGCAGCGCCTGGCTGAAGAGCTCGCGCTGGAGCGCCGTGCGGGTCGGGTGCTCGGGCGGCAGCCCGCGGTCGAGGCAGGCCTGCAGACCCCGCTCGAACAACTCCTGGACAGCGGCTGCCTGCGCGAGCGTCGCGTTGCTGCCCAGCAGCGAGCGCTGCAGCGTGGC
>CAZTQF010000576.1:0-2568 GCA_964615255.1 uncultured candidatus Brocadiaceae bacterium
GTCCGAGATGTCGTAGCACCCCTGGCCGTACGACTCGTTCAGCGCCGGCGTGCACGGCTGCGGAATCGCGATGTAGCCCGTGCCCGCGTTGATGAACGAGACCGTCTGGTTGTTGAGGTCGAACGGCGAGGCCGCGGGCGGCGTGTAGAAAGGGAACGCCTCGAACATCACGAAGTCGGTGAGGTTCGTCGGGCCGGTCGACAGGTCCACGGAGCCCGGGTTGGCGACGCCGTCACCGCGCGAGATGCCGGTCCGGGGATCGTTCTGGCCCTGGTTCTGCGTGCCCTCGACGTTGCCGTCGAAGTACATGTCGATGTTGCCGTTGCTGTCGATCTGCACCTGGAAGGTGTAGAGCGTGTTCGGGACGCTCGACTGCGTCGTCGCCCACCACTCGACCATGCGGTCCCAGGTCACGATGAACTTGCCCGGCACGGTGTTGTTGATGAAGACGCCGCCGCTGGTGCCGACCTGGCTCCAGAAGTCCATGAACAGCGGCGCGATGCGCGGGTCGTCACCCGGCGTCGTGCCGACGAAGACGTCCTCGGACTGGTACGCCGTGCCGAGGCCGGTCGGGCCGTTGGTGCCCGCGCCGTTCGTCAGGTACATGATCCCGTTCTCGGTGATCACGGTGTGCGTGTAGGAGTTGGCGCCGAAGGTCAACGTGAAGCCGAGCGGCTGCTCGTCGAACGCGACGTCGTCGCCGAAGCCGGCTTGGCCGCCGGAGAGGGGTGCGAGGGTGCCGAAGTTCTGCTCGAAGCACTGCGCTTGAGCGGTCACGGCGAGCGCGCTCAGCGCGGCCGCGGAGAGAAGAAGACGTTGCATGGTTGCCTCAGAAGAGGGGGAGTCAGAAACGCGAACACGCGGTCCGCAGGGAAAGGGCAAGCGAGCTTTCGCGTACAAAAAGATATCTCGCGAGGAAACAATTTGCCGTCGATTCATTTGCACGGCTTCGAATCGTCGTTGCCACCGAATGCGGGGCGACGAATCATTCGCAGTAGGACATGCGCAGCGCCGCATACGCACTCGCGCGCCCCGACCCGATCGCCCATGCCCCCCGCCGCCGTCGTCGACGCCCCCTGGATCCTGCGCCCGATCCGAGCGCGCGACGACCGCGCCGTCCGCGACATCATCCGCGCCGTGATGACCGAGCACGGCTGCAGCGGCGCAGGCTTCGCGATCCACGACGCCGAGGTCGCCGCGATGACAGCCGCCTACCACGAGGCTCGCGCCGGCTACTACGTCGTCGAGCGCGACGGCGTCGTGTTCGGGGGCGGGGGCTACGCCCAGCTCGAAGGCTCCCGCCAGGACGCCGCGGTCTGCGAGCTGCGCAAGATGTACTTCCTGCCCGCGGCGCGCGGGCTCGGCCTGGGCCGCGCGATGCTCTCGCTGCTGCTCGAGGAGATGAGGCGCGCCGGGTTCCGGCGCTGCTACCTCGAGACGACCTCGTGGATGGACGCCGCGAAGCGGCTCTATCTCGCCGCCGGGTTCACCGCGCAGGACGCTGCCGAAGGTGCCACCGGACACCACGGCTGCGACAGCTTCTACAGCAGGCTCCTCTGAGGCCCGGCTTCGCGCGCCGTCCAGCCGCGCCCGCGGGCCACGCGGAGTTGGCCTTCGGGCCGGGCGCGCGCTAGCGTCTCGCGGGTGACCGACGGCATCCTCGTACACCAGCAAATCCGTGCGCTGATCGACTCGGGCGCGCTCACCTCGACGCCTGCGATCGCCCCGACCCAGATCCAGCCTGCGTCGCTCGACCTGCGGCTGTCGACCCGGGGGTTCCGCGTCCGCAGCGGCTTCCTGCCCGAGAACTGCCTGGTCGCCGACCGCCTCGAGGAGATGGCGCTCTACGCGTTCGACCTGACCGACGGCGCCGTGCTGGAGAAGGGCCACTGCTACATCATCCCGCTGATGGAGCGCATCGCGGCCCCGCTCGACTACGTGATCCGAGCCAACCCCAAGTCCTCGACCGGACGCCTCGACCTGTTCACCCGCGTGCTCGCCGATCGCTGCGGCCGGTTCGAGACGGTACCGGCGGGCTACACCGGGCCGCTCTACCTGGAGATCGTCCCGCGCAGCTTCCCGGTCAAGGTCCGCGCCGGGCTCTCATTGAGCCAGATCCGGTTCTCGGCTGGCCAGCCGTCGCTGACCGACGACGAGCTCCGCGCCGAGCACGAACGCTCGCCGCTCTTGTTCGACGACCACGGCGCACCCTTGGCTGCCGCCGACCTGCGGCTCGACGGGGGCCTCATGATGGGCATCGCGACGCGCCGCGACGAGGACCTCCAGGGGCCGGTAGGCTACGTCGCGCGCCGCTACACGGGCGTGCTCGACATGGGCGAAGAAGCCGCTCACGACATGGCGGCGTTCTTCCAGCCCATCGACGAGCCCAAGGACGGCCGCCTCATCGTCGAGCCCGAGGAGTTCTACATCTTCGCCAGTAAGGAGCGCGTGCGGATCCCGCCCCACCTCGCCGCCGAGATGGTCGCCTACGACGTCGGGATCGGCGAGCTCCGGACCAACTACGCCGGCTTCTTCGACAACGGCTTCGGCGGCGACAACGGGACCCGC